>JBGUVL010000013.1:0-2543 GCA_045134375.1 Breznakia sp.
ATATTTTTTGAAAAATTAATGAAAGATAGGATGCTAGAAGAAAAGAAGATACCTATGGTGTTGTAATATCTTCTTTTCTTCTAATAATTTCATTTGATAGAAAGTAGTAAGTTCTTATTTTTTATGATTTTTACATTCACATCCTACATTTCCCATTTCAGGTGCTTTTGGTTCTGGGTTATCAAAATAACGTCCGGGTTTTGATAGATCGAAATATAATTTAGAATCTTCGCTCATACCAAAATTAATGTTACTACCACTTTCCTTAGTAAAACGATTTAATGCTTCACAAAATAGCATATTATGTGCCTCTTCCCGTTCTAATAGAAACATAATCGTCTCTCTAACATATTTATCATCGATTTGACGATACAAATATTCATATACTACTTTTGCTCGTTGTTCACTGGCAATGTCGGCCAAAAGATCCGCTGCCAAGTCGCCAGTGACGGTGACATAATCGGCAGTCCAAGGATTTCCGCTAGAATTGATTAAAGCTGGATTTAATCCATAGGTGGTCATTGTTTCTAATTCACCAGCATGAATTTTTTCATAATTAACTTCGTGCCCGTTAAGGAGATTAATGGTTTGTGCTACCATTTCCATATGACTTAATTCTTCACTTCCAATATCGAGAAATAAGTCTTTCATTGCTGGGTCTTTTGCTCGAAAACTTTGTGAAATATATTGCATTGCTGCTTTCACTTCACCATTGCATCCTCCCAACTGTTCTTGTAATAACACTGCATATTGCGGATTCACTTTTTCGACTTTCACTTCACGTAATAATTTTTTATTATGAGTAAACATTGATTCACTTCCTTTCGTTTTTAGTATGTCCATAAAAAAAGAAAGTTATCAATAATTGCAATTCTAAATAATTTGGGATAAACTATTAGGAAAAGGGGGGATACAATGATTAAAGCGATTGTTTTTGATATGGATGGATTGATGTTTGATACAGAAAAGCTATTTGAAGTATTATTTTTCAAAGTTTGTGAGGAACATCAATTTTATTGTACCAAAGAAGCATTTTTGAGTATGGTTGGGGTAAGTGCGAAGACAGTTGTAAAATTAGAACAACAGTTCCCAGGAATCAGCGAAATTATGAAGGAGGTACAAGATCGGAGAAAGAGTTTTTTCTTTGAATATTTTGATGCTCCGGGGAAAGCAAATAAAAAAGGATTACAAGAGTTATATGAATATGGGAAAGCAAATGGGTATCGAATGGCGGTTGCCAGTAGTTCTCAACGAGAAGATATTTTGAGTTTTTTAGATTATGCGGGTTTTGAATTGAAATTTGATGCAATTGTTTCTGGTTATGATGGACTACCTTCAAAACCGGCTCCTGACATCTTTTTACGTTCTGCTGCATTGCTGGGTGTAGCGAAAGAAGAGTGTTTGGTATTAGAGGATAGTAAATTTGGTACCATGGCTGCTTATCGTGCAGGAATGCCACATGTTTTTATACCAGATATGATAATTCCAGACGAAGAGATGAAAACGTATATTGACAAGGAATGCGAAAATCTTTTAGAAGTTATAGATATTTTAAAAAAAGATAGAAAAGAGGCATATTATGGATAAATTTACGGATGCTTTAGCAATGATTCAATTAGAAAAGACGAAGGCTGCACTGATAAAAAATCAAATTGATGCTAGAATTCTAACGAATCGAAAAGCAGTTGTTGAAGAAATTCATCGAATGATTGAAGATGGAGCAACCGTTAGCGTAGGTGGCAGCCAGACTTTATTTGAGTGTGGATTAATTGATGAATTACGAAACATGAATGTTCAATATGATGATCGTTATAAAGAAGGATTGAGTCGGGAAGAACAGCAGGAGGTTTATCGCCGTGCCTTCCAGTGTGATTACTATTTGGCGAGTTCGAATGCCGTGACTATGGAAGGAGAACTGTATAATGTGGATGGTAATTCAAATCGAGTAGCCGCGATTAGTTATGGACCAAAACATGTCATTTTAGTAGTTGGTAGAAATAAAATTGTAAGAAATATGGAAGAAGCTGTGCAGCGAGTAGAGCAAATCGCAGCGCCTGCAAATTGCCTTCGCTTAAACAAAAACAATGCATGTACTTATGCAGGTCATTGTATTGATTGTCACAGTGAAACAAGAATCTGTTGTACGTATGTAAAACATGGGTACCAATTAAATAAAAATCGGATTATCGTGTTATTGGTAAATGAAGATTTAGGTTATTAATGAATAGGGAAAAGAAATACAATTTAGTATTCTACCGATTGTGTTTCCTTCCTTTCTTAGAAGAAAATGAAAAATGCGATTATGTAGTAATGGAAAACAGTATGTCTTTTTTATTAGAAAAACCGATAACAAATTAAAAATATCTCTTGCATATTGAAACTTTTTCTGATATAATATACGAGCGTGGTAAAAATGATAGACATCCGCTGACAGTAATATCTGTTGGCAGATGCAAAAAAATGGAGGTTTAGCTCAGTTGGGAGAGCATCTGCCTTACAAGCAGGGGGTCAGCGGTTCGAGCCCGTTAACCTCCACCATTTTT
>JBGUVL010000014.1:0-49950 GCA_045134375.1 Breznakia sp.
CCAACGATACTATTTTTCATCGTTTCTGCCATTTTCTTCACTTTTTCTATATTAATATTTGTTAATTTCATTGGATTCCTCCTTTGACCACGTTTAATATTATAACATATACCTCTTATATTTCAATTTTTCACATAGTTTCCCATATTACTTATACTTTTTAAAAATATGCGTATAAAGAAAATAGCATAATAATAAGAAATTCTTCTTTATTATTATGCTATCGTTCTCTTTCTATGATACGGAAACAGGATAATCAAATTGAATTAATTCTTCATCACAGTATGGTTTAATCGCTCTAATTTGTTCATTTTGATATTTTTTCAACAAATTATGATAGGAAAATAAAATATTAGCAACACCAGCAATCATCGCAATGGCGAATGCCATCATGATACTATATTGAAATACAATTACCATAATGAGAGCGACCACTGCAATCATGCCTAATTCTAAAGCAAAAAACTTTTTTTTGATTCTATGTAATTCCTCATCCATAAATTTCGTTTTTTCCTGTACTTTTAAATTCACATGTTCCGGTAAAGTATTTTCTTTAAAAGTCAATGCTGCCATTTTTTTTCGACGTCCCTGCTCTGCCTCCAACACATCTCTCATTTTTAAATAGCAGAAATTCTCACCATTCCCATTATTGTTTTTTTGGTATTGCAAAGCATACGCATACAGGACCCAAAGATAGGTATCATTATCCAAATAATCCTTGGAATTTATTGCCATACTTTTCGCTAATTGTTCCGATTTTTTGGAAGAAGTATAATTCTGCTTCTGTAATATAAGTTTTAACTGCTCGCGCATCGCATCCATTTCTTCATCGGAAAAGGCTGGATTTTTTTGACAACCCTCTTCCTCTACTACTGTTACAACAATTTTTTCTCCATTGTTTTCCGCTTTTTCTTCCATGATTTCCTCCTATTAAAAATCAAAACGAATGATTTCTACTTTTTCATCCTCTTTTATTTTTCGTTCTTCTGTTTTCTTCGATTCTTTTTTTTCTACTACATCAATTCCTTTTAACAGATAATAATCCTTGCTCAACTGAAAAGGAGAAGAATAAGTTGCTTCACGACTCATAATTGCGATTGTTTTTGCCTCGATTTCCTTTCGATCTGGATCCATCAAATAAATCGCATCATTTGGTTTTACAATTTTTGTATATTTTACCCTTGCTGGATTACTCTTTACTTTTTTATGAATCAAATTCCCTTTGACCGGTCTTCCTAAAACACTAATTTCTTCGCATTTAACACGTTTCATTGCCCCATTTTCACAAGCCACGAGCAATTGTGTATCACTTTCTTTTTTTATGACAGCAGAAGCAATTACATCATCTGTTAAATTCATTGCTTTCACACCCTTTGCACGTGTTGAACTAGAAGGAATCATCGCTACACTATATCTTGATACATAGCCATTTCGACTTGTTAAAATCACTTCATCCGTATCGTATGCCAGCATTACAGTAACCACTTCATCTTCTTCGTTTAAATTGATACAAGCCATTGCCTTGTTATTTCGACTCACTTCATATTCTTTCACTAATGTCTTCTTGATCATTCCTAACTTAGTAACCGTGATGAAGTAACCTTCCGTTACAAAATCTTCTACCACAAATCCCTGGATGAATTTCTCTCCTCCTACCAATTTGATCTTCGTACTGATATGGGAACCAAGATCTTTCCATTTGCTTTCATCGATATCATAAACGGGAAGGAAACCATAGGTTCCTTTATCCGTAAAGAATACTAGTTTGTCCAATGTATTCACTTCGACAAAACCAAGCAATTCATCTCCCTCTTTAATTTTTGGCAACGCATCATTACTAGAAGAATAGGAACGTAATGACACTCGTTTCATATAGCCATCTCGAGATAATGACACCATCACCCGTTCATTGCTAATCAAATCCACTTTATCAATTTTGATTTCTTCTACTTCTTCCTCAATCTGTGTCAATCGTGGAGTATCATAAAGTTTTTTCACTTCGCGTAATTCTTTAATGATGACTTTTTTTAACATTTTTTCATCGGTAATGATTTCATTCAATTCTTCCATCTCATTTAATAATCGAGCAAATTCATCTTTCAAAGCAGTCACATCGGTATTGGTTAAACGATACAAACGTAAAGTAACGATTGCTTCTGCCTGTGCTTCACTGAAACCATAAGTTTGCATCAATTTATGTTTGGCATCCGCTTTGTCTTTTGCCTTTCGAATCAATGCGATAACTTCATCTAAAATAGAAATACAACGAATTAGTCCCTCTAAAATATGACAGCGTTTCTCTTTTTTATCCAATTCGAAACGACTTCTTCTCAATACCACTTCTTTTCGATGCGCCAAAAAGGCATCTAACATCGCAGCCAATCCCAACTGCATTGGACGCTTATTCACGATAGCTATTACATTATAATTAAATGTAATCTGCAAATCGGTATTTTTATACATGTAGTTTAAAATTAAGTTTGGATCACAATCTTTTTTCACATCAATAACAATTCGTAACCCATTACGATCACTTTCATCTCGAACATCAACGATACCATCAATGTCTTTATTGATACGAATCTCATCCATTTTCTTAACCATGTTACATTTCACTACATCATAAGGAATCTCACTGATAACAATCTGCTGTAATGTTTTTGTTTTCTCAATAATCGCTTTGCCACGAATGACAATTTTTCCTCTTCCGCTCGCAAATGCATTACGAATTCCTTCAACACCTTGTACGATTCCACCGGTTGGAAAATCAGGACCTTTCACATAATCCATCAATTGCTCTAATGGACAAGATGGATGTTGAATTCGATAAATACTAGCATCAATTACTTCATTCAAATTATGAGGTGGTATATTGGTGGCATACCCACTAGCAATACCACTAATTCCATTAACCAATAGATTCGGATAACGAGCTGGCAATACGGTCGGTTCCATTTCCGTATCATCAAAATTTGGCGCAAATTCTACCGTGTCTTTATCATAATCCATTAACATCATCTGTGCAATTGGAGCTAAGCGTGCTTCCGTATAACGCATAGCTGCCGCTGGGTCATCATCAATGGATCCATTATTTCCTTGCATATCAATAAGAGGGATTCGACTCTTCCAATTTTGTGAAAGACGGACCATCGCTTCATAAATACTAGAGTCCCCATGAGGATGATAATTTCCCATGATCAAACCTACTGATTTTGCACTTTTTCGGTATTTTTTATCATGTGTATTACCATCTACCTGCATTGCATATAGAATTCTTCTTTGTACTGGTTTTAATCCATCTCGTACATCAGGCAAAGCACGATCTTGAATAATATATTTGGAATATCGCCCAAATCGATCCCCCATGATTTCTTCCAATGGCGTCGTTATAATACGAGAATGATCCACAAATTCTTTTTTCTTTGCCATTTATCGCTTCACCTCCACGGTAAAGGAATCCTCCATCGTAAAGGAGACATTTTCCTCTATCCATTCTCTTCTTACATCCGCTTTATCCCCCATTAAAACACTGACTCTTTTTTCAGCGATCATCGCATCTTCGATACTAACCTGAATGAGCGTCCTTGTGGCTGGATCCATTGTCGTTTCCCATAACTGCGCGGCATTCATTTCCCCTAATCCTTTATAGCGTTGTAAACTATACCCTTTATGAGAATCTCGCATTCGCTCCAGTTCCTCTTCCGTCCAAGCATAAACAACATCATTATTTTTTTGTAATTTAAACAATGGAGGTAATGCGATATAAACCATTCCTTTTTCAATCAATTCACGCATATATCGATAAAAAAAGGTCAGCAGCAAACATTGGATATGGGCTCCATCCGTATCCGCATCGGTCATGATAATAACCTTATAATAATTGCTGTCTTCCGCATTAAAACCAGCACCAACACCGGCTCCTAATGCATGAATGATCGTATTTAATTCTTCGTTTTTTTCTACGCTGGCAATGCTTGCTTTTTCCGTATTTAACACTTTGCCTCGCAAAGGTAAGATTGCTTGGTAACGCGAATCTCTTCCCTGTTTTGCACTTCCACCAGCGGAATCCCCTTCGACTAAGTACAATTCCTTCTTACGCGCATCTTTGCTTTGCGCACTTGCCAATTTTCCAGAAAGGATTTTCTCACTACGACTTTTATTTTTTCCATTCCGCGCCTCATTTCTAGCTTTTCTAGCTGCTTCTCTAGCAATACTGGCACGTTGCATCTTCTTTACCAAAGTAGTCGCTAATTCTTTATTCTCTTCTAAGAAATAGGTTAATTTTTCACTAATGATATTCTCTACTATATTACGGGCTTCCGGTGTTCCTAACTTTCCTTTTGTTTGTCCCTCAAACTGTAATAAATGCTCAGGAATTCCTAAAGAAAGTATAATCGTTAATCCTTCACGGACATCACTTCCTTCAAAATTCTTATCCTTCTCCTTTAGCAGCCCATTTCTTCGTGCATAATCATTGAATACCTTGGTAAAAGCCGTTCTTGCCCCTACTTCATGGGATCCTCCATCTTTTGTTCGAACCATATTGACAAAGGAAAAAATATTCTCCTGATATTCATCAATGTATTGAAATGCACAATGGACACTGATTTCGTTTTGCATTCCAGAAAAAGAAACAGGAGCATGAAAAACCTGTTTATCTTCATGAAGATAATTCATAAAAGCTAGTAAACCTTCCTCATAATGATAAATTTCTTCTCTTCTTTCATTTCCTCGTTCATCTGCTACGATCAATTTAATATTACTTAATAAGAATGCACTTTCTCTTGCACGCTCACAAATGGCAGAATAAGAAAAATGCGTTGTTGAAAAGATCTTTGCATCTGGTTTAAATACCACTTTACTTCCTGTTTTACTACACTTTCCAATTTCCTTTAATTTACTAATTTTTTTACCGCCATTTTCAAAGCGCATAAAATATTGTTTTCCATTATGAGAATTGATCGTTACTTCCACCCATTCACTTAATGCATTGACGACACTGGCACCAACACCATGCAATCCTCCACTTGTTTTATAACCGCCAGATTCCGAAAATTTACCACCGGCATGCAATACGGTAAAAATAACTTCTAAGGCACTTTTCCCACTCGCATGCTGATCCACTGGCATTCCTCTTCCTTCATCCTCGACACTAATGGATTCATCCTTACAAATGGTAATCTTGATGACATTCCCATGGCCATTCAATGCTTCATCTATCGAATTATCCACAATTTCCCATACTAAATGATGAAGTCCTCTTCCATCGGTTGACCCTATATACATCCCTGGGCGTTTTCTTACCGCTTCTAGCCCCTCTAATATTTGTATGGCACTTCCATCATATACTTTTTCTTTTGCCATGCTAACACTCCTTCTAGTTTTATAATTTTACCAAAAACGATATTTTTTATCAATTGGGAATCGAGGAATCAATGTGGCTTTTCTTTTCTACTACTTTTCGTTATAATGAATAGCTGAAAAGGAGCTTCCTATGAATGAATTGACAAATCAACCAATTAAAAAATTGTATCAAAAATACTTAATTCCTACCCTGCTAGGAATTCTTTCCAATTCCCTTTATTGTTTGGTCGATGTTTATTTTATTGCGAAAGGTTCCGGTAACATGGGGTTGGCAGCCTTAAATATTTGTATGCCAGTCTTCACAGCGTATTCTGCGATCGGACTGCTATTTGGTGTAGGAAGTGCCACCATTATGTCCATTGCAGAAGGCAGCAAAGAATGGCAAACACGAAATAAAGCATTTACATTAGGACTATTTTTTATGGTAATCCTTGGTTTATGTTTTACGATCTATACGGCTTTATTCATTGAATCATTTGCATTCTTATTAGGAAGCTCTACCACACTGCTTCCTTATGTCACACTCTATTTAAAACCTATCACATTAAGTGCTATTCCTTTTATCATTATGTATGCACTAAGCATTTTGTTGCGCAGTGATCATAATCCAAAATTGGCTATGTATGCTTTAATGTGTGCCAATTTCGCAAATATCATTCTTGACTATGTATTTGTCGTTGGTTGTCAGTGGGGAATCTTTGGTGCCGCTTTTGCCACAGCGTTATCTCCTGTGATTTCACTATCCATCGCTACCTTTCATTTTCTATTCCATAAAAATAGCGTCCATTTTACCCTGCATTTCTTTGACTTTTCGATATTAAAACGCATTATTAAAAATGGATTAGGCAGTGGATTAATGGAGATTAGTGCGGGTAGTGTCATTTTAATTTTCAATGCCGTTATTTTAATGATCAGTAATGAAATCTATTTAGCAGCTTTCTCTATCATTACCAATGTTGCTTATGTATTAAAAGGAATATTAATTGGTTTTGCACAAGCTGGCGTACCAATTATGGCAACCAATTATGGAGCTAATCAGCCAAAACGAACATTGGAAACATTGCAACAAACACTACTATACAGTAGTTTATTCTCGCTTTTGCTGTATGTTTTATTCTTATGTTTTCCCCAATATGTCGCGATGCCATTTGCAAATGGCGATCAACAACTCATTCAGATTAGCGTCGTAGGAATCAGAATCTATTTCTCATGTACCATATTTTTATCTTTTAATATCATGATCATGTATTATTTTCAAGCCATAGAAGCAGGAAATCATGCGACTTTCATTGCCATCATGAAAGGATTTGTCTTTTTAATTCTAGCTTTAATTCTACTTGTCCCAATGTTTCAAATCCATGGAGTTTGGTTCTCCATTACCTTTGCAGAATCCCTTACCTCATTGCTCACGATTGGTTATTATTATCAAAAAAAATACAATCACTAGCCGCTTGATTATGGATGAATTTTATGAATTTCACTCCCGCCTTGCGATAAAGTATGTTTTCATTTAATATATGGTCGATGCGTCAAAACAAACTTTTTTCGCCAAAATGGATAACGAAAAGCTCCTCACCACTCAAAATACAGTGATGAGGAGCTTATTATTACCATACTTTCATCAACAATGGTACTCCTACCATTGAAATGTAATTCGATTAACAAAATTCAATATCTAGTTTTTTTCTTTGATCCAAAGGAAATCAATAATACTAGAAATTGCCGCATACAAAACCGCCGCAGTTGGCCAAACAATCCATGTCATATGCCAATCCTTCGTTATCAAACTCCAAGCAAGATAAAGTGCTGTTGTAATAAGCCAGTAAATCGAACTAACGACTCCTTTTACTTTATTTTTTTGTTTCTCTTTTGTACTAAATTCTCCTTCTTGTAATAATCTTTGAAAACTACTCCATTGAACATTACAAACAATGAGAAAAAAAGCCCCTATTGCGACCATCCCAATGGTAATACAAAGCAATAAAACCGTTAAAAAATCATTTTCTTTAAAAATAGCACCAAATAATGAAATAGGAGATAGCACGCATAATAGTATACCAATAATATTCCCTTTTAAATAGTGAGGCCGATATTCATTCTTTTTTTCCTTTACTAACCCTGCAACACCATACATAACAGTGAACTCTTTCTTATCTAAAAAATCATAAGGCTCATTTTTAAATCCCGTATAAATAAACAAAATCATTGCAATCGCTACCAAAATGAATAAAATAATTAGGCCAAGACCACCAGCAAAATTCTCTGAAATCGGGAATACTTTCGATTCTGCCCCAGCTCCTAATAGCAATAACGGAATGACTGCTATAATACAAAGGAATGTTCCTATCGCGATCCAATTGGATGCTTTTTTTCTCCATTGCAAATATTGATTTGCTTGCTCTATCGTAACATGATATTCACCAATAGATGCATCATCATCCAAGAATTCTTCCACTTCGATTTCATCTTTTAATAAATAATCGGTTGTGACTTCAAACAGTTGACTCATTACTATTATTTTTTCTAAATCAGGAATACTTTGTGCTCCTTCCCATTTGGATACCGCTTGTCTAGATACCTGGATCTTTTGAGCAAACTCTTCTTGTGACCAGCCATTTTTCTTTCTTAAGCGAATAATTTTATCTGCTAAAATCATATATTTCCTCCTGTTTCCATTCTTGTCATTGACATTTTCAGTATATCCTTATTTCCATTGGCATACAATCAAACACAAGTATGCAATTTGTCAACCATCGGTTGCATTTCAAAATATTATTTTTTTATTTCTCCATTGCCTTTTGGTAAGCCAATCGTTCGCTACCATCCTCTAAATCTATAATACCACAATAGGTAAATCCTAATTTTTGTAATAGATGTTGCATTGGAATGTTATCTCGATGAGTATCAATACGAAGATTATGGCTTTTTTCCAATGCCCAACGAATGCAATAGGAAGCATATCCCTTTCCTTTAGATAAGGATGCAATGCGATGTAACACACCATAAGGTCTTTGATTCAACCAGTTACCATCATGAATGACACGATAGGTTACTTCTTCTTCCATAGCAAAATAAAATACCGCTACTATTTCATTATCATTCTCACACACATACAATTTTTGTTCCATACAATCTTGCCTTATCCTTTGTTGCGAAGGATAACCATGATTCCATTGATTGGGATTCCCATACTCTTTCATAAACATACGAGCTTTTGCATAAATATCGATAATCACGTTCTCATCTATTACTTTTGCTTTTCTAATTTTCATCATTTGATTCACGTTCCATTCTTACTTACATTTACTTTTTTAAAGAAGAAAAACAGGATGTGTTACCACACCTGTTATTTTTAATCACTATTCAATTCTCTTCCGTTTAGCATATTACGACAACTAAATAAAATAAGGAAAGATACCACAAAGTTTAAAACTAAGGAAGAATAACTAATGATATCCAACATTGCCAACGAGAAATATTGCGGATGGAAAATGAGATATATTGTCAGTACTATCCCTGGAATAGAACAAACGATCATTACTAGCATTCTAACTAGATTTTCAAGGATTTTATTGCTTCTACTCTTTAATAGCTTAAGACATAATACACTAGAAGAAATAAAGACCGAACTATACCCATATAAAATAATTAAATAGAGCAATGTTGTCTTTAAACCTGTCCCAAATAGAAAGCCAGCTGCTACCATCGCCACCGTAATAAGACCAAATGTACGAATCAACGTAGGAAGCAGGATCGCAATTAATTTTTTAAAAGGGTTCTCTGGAATCAGATAAATCGTATAATTCTCAAGTTCTTGGTTCATATCACTATTTTGAATGATGCTGAATAGGAAAAACATCATCATGTAGAGAAAGAAATCCATATCAAAATTACTAATCATGGTAACACCTAAATAGATTGCCAATGCCAGCAATTCATTCCATGAAACAAAGCCATTGCTTTTCTTTAAAACTAGCATACTTTTCGAAAATAGCGAAAGAGCTCCCGGATAAAAATTTGCTTTCCCTTTTTCTTTATAATTTGATGAAATACTTTCCTTCTTTCCTTGTTTTAACTTTTCATAATATTCGGTATATTCAATGGAGTCCATTAACGCTTGTTCATAAAAATCACCTTTAAATCTAGTAAAAGCGAAATAGATGATCCAGCAAGTCAGCAGCATCAAAAATAAGCCTAAAACCATCATTAGTATATGATCTTCTACGATTGCTAAAAGGACTAGTTTGCTCCAACCAAACATAGGAACAAAATAGAACAAATTAGACTCAACGAAATCCATTAATGCCGTTGCTATTTCAAATTGACTCTGTACTAGTGAAAGAATAAATAAAATCAAAACAAAAGTGATCAATACTACAACAATGATACGTGAAAAGTTTTGATATTTTTTATTAGTAATGGAAAGAACATACAAATAATCACACAACATAAGAAAAGAAAACGTTGTCATGCCATTCACAACCACTACCATAACATAGAAAAACAGTCCCTGATGTAAATTTTCTCCCAAACACATCATCATAAACAAAGCCAAAAAACCATATAATAGCGCTTGTAAGATGGTTTGAGAAAGTAAAAACTGCATCACTTGTATCCGCGTAAATGGGCCACTAAATAAGTAATACGCATCGTTCGCAAAAAACAGTGCTTTTCGTTTTTGAAAAAGAACGCTACCTACTAATAATGCCGTAAAACCAATGCCAATCAATACCGTTTTATGCACATCAAAATTCGTCATTGGAAAATTGCTCTTATCGACAAAAAACATCATAACAAAAATGAATCCATAAAATAATAGCAACAGTGTTGTTATTATTGCACTTAATGGTTTCCGATAAACATTGCGAATCTGTCCCTTGATCTTATAAAGCCATAGTGTCTTTAAAGCACTCATATCATTCACCTACACACTGAAAGAATAATTCTTTCAAAGATCCATTCATCGTTTCTCTACTTACCTGAGAAACGATTTTTCCATGATTCATAATGTAAGCATCATCCCATACCTCATTCATTATATCAATGATATGAGTACTCACTAAAATAGCACAGCCATCTTCTTTCAATTGTGTCAAAAGATGCAATGTTTTTTCAATACTAATCGGATCCAATCCCACCATCGGTTCATCCACAAGTAACGCTTTCGGAGAAATTAACAGTGCCAATATCATACTTAGCTTCTGTTTCATCCCTTTGCTTAATTCTTTCGCAATTTTCTTTTTTTGTTCTTTCATTTCTAATAATCCCAAATATTGTTCTGCTTTTTCGATACCATCCCTAACACGATAAGCACTCGCAATAAAGCGAATGTGTTCTTCTACCGTTAGCAAGTCATACAACATGGGTGCTTCCGGAATATAACCGAAACTTCTCTTTGCTTCCAAAGTCGTATTGTCATAACCACAGATTTTAATTTCCCCCTGAAATTTCAAAAGATTGGTAATACTTTTAATCGTAGTTGATTTTCCCGCACCATTCGGTCCTAATAATACCGTAATTCGTCCTGGCTTCGCAACAATATCAATATGATCTACTGCGGTAAATGTTCCATATTTCTTAGTTAAACCTTTTACTTCAATCATAAGGAATACCCCACTTTCTCTTCTCTTCCTCCATAGTAACTGATTTTTTACTATCTGTCTAGTCAGCAGTACTGTCTCAACCAAATTAAAAAAACAAACGATTCCCGATTTCCACGATAAGAATATCGATTCCATGATATACTAAAAGCAGAGAACCAATATGGAATGGAGAAACGATATGAAAAATGAATTTATCAACCTAACCATGGATACTATTATGGAGGAGCATCTATGTTGTATTATTCGTAGCAAGAAGCCACATCCCGGTGTCGAAGCAAAAAGAGAGTGGTTAAAAGATCGTTTATCAGAATGACATATTTTTCGAAAATTAAAGGAAAAAGCAACGGTTTTTATCGAATATGCTCCTTTGGAAAAAGCATGGGTTCCAATTCATGGGGATAACTATTATTATATTTACTGTTTATGGGTATCCGGAGAATACAAAGGAAAAGGATATGGTAAACAGCTTATGGACGATTGCATTCAAGACGCAAAAAAGAATGGAAAATCAGGAATTTGCATGTTAGGTTCAAAAAAACAAAAAGCCTGGCTTTCTGACCAAGCGTTTGCGAAAAATTATGGATTTCAATGCGTCGATTTCACCAATAACGGCTATGAATTGCTTGATCTTTCTTGGGATGGTACGACACCATCCTTTAATAAAAATGCAAAACAAGAAACAATAAATTGCCAAGAACTTACCATCTATTACAGCCCACAATGTCCTTATATTTTTCAAACGATTCAAATCATAACGAAATACTGTGATACCAATGGTATCCCTGCAACGTTCCACTTGGTCGATAGTCAAAAAAAAGCAAAAGAGTTACCTTGTGTATTCAATAACTTTGCTGTATTTTATAAAGGAAAATTTGAAACGCTTAATCTATTAGATCTAGCAAGTCTAAAAAGAATAATTAAAAAAGGATAACCTATCTTCCACAAAAAAGGAAGGATTAGCAATTTTGTTGATTGCTAATTAGGATCGTCCAATACTATTTCCTATTTTTTTATAAAGACAACAATGCAAAAATTTCCCATCCAGATGTTGTAAATTTTATCTAACCGTAAAAAAACAATGTACCCTTTTACTACTTATCTAGTAAAGGGGTACATTATAATTTCATTATCTTTGAATGATTTATTACAATCAATTACGCTATTAAATTTAATATACTTTTTTTTCACTTATGATATAGTCAAGTGTAACATCATGATTTTCTACTAGAATTTCATCCACTTTTTGCACTTCGAAAGCAACACCAATTTTAAGCGCATTAGTAGCATGTGCTAAATAACGATCATAATATCCTTTTCCTTGTCCTGTTCGATGTTTCTTTTCATCAAAAGAAGTTAAAGGGATAATGATGGCTTCCAAATCTTCTGGCGCAATCCACACATTACTGATTGGTTCTAAAAGATGAAAGGCTCCTTCCTCTAACTCAGTAAAAGAAGAAATGAAAAAGAAATCCATCTCTTCATTATTTCTCACTTTAGGGACACCCAAAGAAGGATAAAGAAAAAATAAAGATGTGACATCTACCTCTGCGTTGCTAGGTATATAAATACCAATGGTCTTCTTGTCTTGAATGAAAGGGTATAAAAGATCCACAATTGCATTACTTTTTTCTAACCGCTCTTGTGCAGTTAAAGATATCCTGGCTTTTTTTCCTAACTGTCTAGCCGTATTCTTATCCATTAACCAACCGATCCTTCCATATCTAATTTCAAAAGTTGATTTAATTCTACCGCATATTCCATTGGCAATTCTCTAGTAAATGGTTCCAAAAAGCCCATTACAATCATTTCGGTTGCTTGTGTTTTACTCAATCCACGACTCATAAGATAAAACAACTGATCTTCACTGATTTTAGAAACCGTTGCCTCATGTTCCAATGTAGAACTTGAACAATTGGATTCATTTGTTGGAATCGTATCACTACGTGAAATTTCATCTAAGATTAAAGTATCGCATTCTACTTTACTTTTCGCATGCATTGCTTTTGCTGTATGTTTCACAATACCACGATAGTTCACTTCTCCACCATTTCTAGAAACGGATTTCGAAATGATATTACTATACGTATTCGGTGCTAAATGTATCATCTTTGCTCCGGCATCTTGAATCTGATTTTTTCCTGCTACCGCAATTGAAATGCAAGTACCTTTTGCATATTCTTCTGCCAAAATACAAGCTGGATATTTCATATTCGTTTTCGAACCAATATTTCCATCAATCCATTCCATACTTCCATTTTCCATCACCTTAGCGCGTTTTGTTACTAGATTCATAATATTGTCGCTCCAGTTTTGTACCGTAGAATAGCGGCAATGAGCATTCTTATGTACAAAGATTTCAACTACTGCCGCATGAAGACTTTCTTTGGAATAAGTGGGTGCTGTACATCCTTCCACATAATGCACATCAGCACCTTCATCGACAATAATTAAGGTACGTTCAAATTGTCCCATTCGTTCCGTATTAATTCTAAAATAGGATTGCAAAGGTTTTTCTAACTTCACCCCTTTGGGTACATAGATAAAACTTCCTCCACTCCAAACACAACTATTTAAAGCCGCGAACTTATTATCGGTATACGGAACTAGCGTGCCAAAATATTGTTTGAACAACTCTGGGTACTCTTTCAATGCAGAATCGGTATCTAAGAAAATAACTCCTTTTTCCTGTACTTCTTCCAACATATTATGGTAAACTGCTTCGGAATCATATTGTGTTGTGACACCAGCTAAAAATTCTTTTTCGGCTTCTGGAATTCCTATACGATCAAAGGTTTCCTTGATTGTTTCAGGCACATCATCCCAGCTGCTTTCCGTTCTCTCACTTGGTTTGATATAGTAAGTATATTCATCAAACTGCAATTCACTTAAATCTGGACCCCAATCCTGAATTGGCATTTTTTCAAATGCTTCATAGGCTTTTAAACGATACTCTTTCATCCAATCCGGTTCCTTTTTTATCCGTGAAATTTCCTCGATGACAGCTCTGTTTAAACCTTTCCCAGTATCATAAATGCTAGTTTTTTCATCATGGAACCCATACTTATATTCTTTGTCGGGAATCATTTTTTCACTCATTCTGTCCCCTCGCTTTCCTTCATCAGTTCAACGATAGCATCCCAGCCAATGGTTGCACAGTGAATCCGATTTGCCTGCTTTCCTACATTTTGAAAAGCAACCGCTTCTTCCAACAAATCTTCATCATAGGCTTTCCCATCAATCATATTACGATATTCTTCATTAATATGTCTGGCTTCTGCAATGGTTTTTCCCTTCATAAGTTCACTCATGATGGAAGTAGAACTGGTTGCTATTGTACAAGCGACTCCATCAAAACATACATCTTCAATTATGCCATTTTCAATCCGTGCCTGAACATGAATATCATCGATACAAGATTCGCTCGCCATATGTTTTTTCAAATAACGATCATCTTCCTTTAATTCATGATTTCTAGGATATTCATAGTGATCCATAATAATGCTTCTTAACACCTGTGGATCTTTCATCATTTCATTCATTCTAAATCCTCCTAAAAGAAGACATCCAACATCGTATCTTTATTGATCTGCGAACAGATTTCGATAAAACGATCCACTTCTTCTTTTGTATTATAAAAATAAACACTAGCCCGTAAAGTTGAGCTCGTATTCAACCGCTGAACTAAAAGCTTTGCACAATGTTGTCCGCTTCTTACCGAAATTCCATGATCAGAAAAATAAGTAGCAGCATCCTGAGAGAATACATCTTTAATATTAAAAGTGATAATTCCACTCTCATTATCGGCATTATAAAGAATCACATTGTCCAGCTGCTGCATTTTTTCCACAAAATATTGCTTTAATTCTTTTTCGTATGCATGAATATTCTCCATTCCAATCGCTTGTAAATAATGAATGGCTGCGCGCATTCCAAGTGTCGCTTCAATCGCTGGAGTACCGCTTTCAAATTTATAAGGTGCATCCTTTAACAAAATGTTTCCACACATATCAAAGCGAGCATTACTACCGCCTCCCAACATAAATGGATCCATTTTCTGTAGCAGCTCATACTTACCATAAAGAACACCAACTCCCGTCGGTCCACACAGTTTATGAGCGGAAAAAGCATAAAAATCACAATTTAACTCTTTTACATCCACCTGCATATGAGGTGCTGCTTGTGCCCCATCAACGACAACGACTGCACCATATTGATGTGCAATTTCGCAAATTTCTTTAATTGGAACAACATAGCCAAGAACATTGCTTACCTGAGCAATTGTCACTACTTTGACACGCTCACTCATTTTCTCGCGGAATGAATTCAGGCTCATCCGACCATCTTCACTTAATGGAATATAATCTAGTTTCGCCCCACTCACTTCACATGCTTTCATCCATGGTAACACACTAGAAGCATGTTCTGCTTCATCACTTAATACAACATCTCCCGGCTGTAAAAATTTCTGACCATAACCATAGGCAATTAAATTTAAAGAGGCACTAGAGCCACTTGTAAATACTACTTCTTTCGCTTCACAATGCAGAAATTCAGCTACGCAATTTCTCGTATCCTCATAAGCACTATCCACCATGAAACTTAATTCATAATCACCACGGTGAGCATTGACACTATATTTTGTATAATATTCATTAACCGCATCAATTACGCATTGTGGTTTAAAGGTTGTTGCGGCATTGTCAAAATAAATCACATCGTATCCTTTTCGCGATTTATTTTTTAACATTGGAAAATCGTTTCTGATCTTTTTTACATTGATCATGCTAGTCCCACCTTACTGTTAATATCCTCTGATAATTGTTGATACATTATTTCCCAAGACTCCACTACTCGTAAAATTGGTAATACGTAACTTAATGTCAACAAACCTAACGCAGCTTCTTTGCTCAATCCTCGTGTTTGTAGATAATACAGATGGTCTTCATTCATTTCTCCAATTGCACAAGCATGAGAAGCAGCGACATCATTCTCATCAATCAATAATAACGGAGTGATTGAAACCTTTTCTTTATCAGCTAATGTTAATACTCTCGTGGATTGATGGGATTGACTTTCTTTTGCTCCCTTCATGATTTTTCCGCTTGCGGTGATATTCACACTTCCTCCCGCTTTGTTGATTGCATAATGTTCCATATTGGAATACGTGTGTCCACATTGATGTTCACATGAGATATAAAATTGTTTTTGATTTTGTGCCAATGATGTGGTAATGATATCCACTTTTGCCTCTCTTTCCACCAAGGAATAAACAGCATCCACATTGGCGCTATGGTCTCCTAATTCATAATATCCTACACAAAGATGAGCATCTTCATGAAGGATTACCTTTTCTTCACTGCGATAAGCACTGCACTCATTACGATATACTATATGCAGAGAACTATAAGGATATAATTCTAGCGTTTTCTTTAACGCAAAACGTTCTCCATGGAAACATAAAACACAGGTGGCATCAACACCTTCTGCCACTTTGATCGTGATTTCCTCTTGCTGCTTCACATCATAACAGTATTCATAGTTTCCATTTTTATTTAATAACAATTCAATCATGCTGTCTTTTTTGCTCCACAGGCATCCAAACGAATGACAGGTTTCTTTTCTTCCTTGTGCAGTGTAATATCATGTTTACTTAAAATCCAATCATACCCTTCTTTATCAATCTTATCGACTAATTCATAGCCACCTTCTTCAACGATTCTACCATCCACTAATACATGGGCGTGGGTCGGTTTTAATAAATCATAGAAGCGTTCATAATGGGAAACAACAAGCAACGACATTTTCGTTTCCTCTTGTAAATTTAAAATCGCATTCGCAACAATTTTTAAAGCATCCACATCCAATCCTGAATCAATCTCATCTAACATTGCTAAAGATGGTTTCAGCATTTTCATTTGAACGATTTCATTGCGTTTCTTTTCTCCTCCAGAAAAGCCTTCATTCAAATAACGATGCGCTAAATCCGGCTTCATTTGCAATTCTTTAATCGAATTCTCCATTCCCTTAATAAATTTAAATAATGGCATTGGCTTTTCTAATCGTGCATTGATAGCAGCTCGTAAAAAATCTGAATTGCTGACACCATTAATTTCCTGTGGATACTGCATACCTAAAAAAAGTCCTACACGACTTCTCTCATCCACTTCCATCGATAATACATCTTTTCCATCAAATGTAATACTTCCCTGCGTTACCTGATATTTCGGATTTCCCATGATGGCAGCCAGCAAGGTGCTTTTTCCATTCCCATTTGGTCCCATTAACGCATGAATCTCATTTTCATCTATCGTTAGGTTGATTCCTTTTAAAATTTCTTTTTCTTCTACACTAACATGTAGATCATTAATTATTAGCTTTGCCATAATATACATCCTTTCGTATGTATTATTCTACCAAATATCCCATATTCATACAATTTAAACGAATGAATATTTCTTCATCCAATGTTCACACATATGTGAAATTATTTGATTTCATAGAAATACTGGAATTTAACGACTATTTATCTTATAATAAAACAGTATGTTTAGGAGGAATTATATGAAAGAGCAAGCATTGGATATTTTGAAAAAATTCTGGTTTGTCATGCTTGTTGGTATTATATTCATTTCCTTTGCAGTTTATTTTGCATGGGATACCAACAAGGATAAGATTCCAGGAAAACAAGTCAATGGAAAAGATGTAATCTTCTCTGTCGATGGGTATGACTATACCGCTGATTCTTACTACAAAAAACTATTTAACAACAAGACAAACGAAACAGAAGATGGCATTGCAACCCTGTATACCTTATTAGAAAAAAATGTATCGGAAAGTGTGGATGCAACCGATGAAATGAAGGAAACAGCAAAAACTTCTTATGAACAATTCATGGCTTCTTGGGAAAGCAATTATGGAAATGGCAGTGATTCTGAAGATTACTTAGATGCTTATATTGGAACACAGTTAAAAGCATTGGGGTATGAAAATGGTGCCGACCAATTGGAAGAATTCTATCTGAATCAACAAAAGATGCAAGTATTGCTAAATGAATATGTCAAAGAGCATACGGAATTATTTGATGCCGTATTTGAAAAAGAAAATCCACGCGAAATTTCTCATATTCTAATTAAAGCAACTGATGAAGAAACTGCGCAAAAGAAAATGGCTGCCGTAGAAAAACGTTTAAAAGATGGTGATTCTTTTGCCAAAGTAGCGAAAGACCTTTCCGAAGATGAAGGCAGCAAAGCCGATGGCGGAAGTATTGGCGTACAGACAAAAGATGCTCTGGTCAGTGAATTTGCCGAAAAAGCTTGGAGCTTAAAAGATGGTGAAACAAGCAGCGAATGGGTAAAAACCGACTATGGTTATCATTTAATTAAAATTGATAACACAAGCAAAAAGAAAATGTTAAAAAAAGAAAGTAACCTTGATTCGATTACTTCTCTAATCATCAACAACGATTCAACGTTACAGAAAAAAATCGTATGGGAAAAAGCAAAAGATCTAGGATTCGAATGCAAAGATAAGGATACGAAGAAAGCACTGATGGAATACATCGGTGTGGAAAAATAAGGAGGGCAAAAACATGAAAAAAATAACCGTAATACTATTTTGTGCCCTACTGCTGATAAGCGCTGGTTGTTCTGATGCAAAAACGAATGTAAGCAATTCATCAGAAGCTTTACTTACCGTAAATGGAAAAGCAATCACGAATGGAAATGTTTACCGTGCTTTAAGTTCTTCTGGAAATATTACTCCAGTCCTTGATGCGATTGAAAAACAAGTAGTAAGCAAAGCAGTAAAAGTGACGGACGAAATGGAAGAAAACGCAAAAGCGACATTAGAAACTACGAAAAAGAACGTTGGTGCAGAGAATTGGAATAACTACATTAAGGAAAGTGGCTTTAAAGACGAAGATGATTACTATAAAAATTCAATCTTATTAGAACTTCGTGCAGAAAAATTAACGGAAACTTATATCAATGAAAATTTTAGTAATCTTGTAAAACAATATGAAGTTAAAAAGCTTCAAATCATGTTGGCTACGACCGAGAAAGAAGCGGATGCGAAAAAAGCATTGAAGAAAAAAAATGCTGATTTCAAAGCCATTGCAAAAGAATATGGCATTGAATCTGCTTATGATGGCAGTGAAGCTATTTACACAAATCAAAGTGGACTTCCTACCGCAGTTTGGAACAATATTTTGAAAACAGAAGACGGTAAAGTAGCCGATACTGTATTAGATCAAACAACAGGAAACCTTTATATTGTAAAAGTCGTTTCTTCTGAAGCAAAGGATTTTAAAGAGGAAACCATCGCTGCAATCAAGAATATAACAACGCAAAATGAAGAGGGATTAACAATCGATGAAATAGCATTTAATTACTATTTAAATAAAGCAGGATTTGAAATTCATGATGCCGATATTTATACGTTGTTATTAAACAATTCAAAAAAATATCAGGAGGACTAATGATGTGTATATTCTGTGATATCGTCGAAGGAAAAATTCCTTCCTGTACGATTTATGAAGACGATAGTGTTAAAGCATTTCTTGATATTTCGCAGGTAACGAAAGGACATACTTTAGTAATTCCAAAAGCTCACTTCAATAATTTTATAGAATGTGATGGAGAAACGATGAAGCATGTGATGGAAGTAGCACAAATGCTTAGTCAGCATTTATGTAATCAACTTCATGCGAAAGGAATGAATGTTTTAAGCAATATCAATGAAGTAGCCGGACAAAGTGTCAACCACTTTCATGTTCATTTAATTCCTCGCTATGGTGAAAATGATGCCTGTGAAATTAAATTTAATGAAAGTGAAAAACAAGATTTAGATACGCTTTGTGCATTATTAAAAAAATAAAGCAATGGTCAAAAATGATCATTGCTTTTTTTCTACCGTATGTTTAATTTCTATGATGCAATCTGCACTATGTTATTTTTTACGCTTTTTTTATACGCCTCAAAGCGTTCCTTTTTACAGAAATTAGAAAAAGGACATTCTTGGCATTTTGGATTTCTCGCAGTACAGTGATAACGACCAAAAAAGATAAATAGATGATGACCCTCATTCCATCGATTACGCTGAATCTTTCGTTTTAGCTTTCGCTCTACGCTACTCACATCATCATCAAATTTTGCCAATCCCAAACGTTTGGAAATTCTTTCCACATGGGTATCCACCGCAAAAGCAGGAATATGATACCAAACCGAAAGTACAACATTAGCTGTCTTTCTTCCTACCCCAGAAAGAGATGTCAATTGTTTCATCGTCGATGGAACTTCACCTTCGTACTTTTCAACAATTGATTTTGCTAAATCGTGAATCATCCGACTTTTATTACGATACAACCCAATGGTTTTTATATAGGAAGCAATCTCATTCACATCGCCTTTCGCTAAATCATAAACCGTAGGATATCGTTCAAACAAGCGTGGTGTTACTTTATTGACAGCCTCATCGGTTGTCTGAGCGGAAAGAACAACCGCAACAATTAATTCATAGGCATTTCGATGATGCAATGCACATTTCGCATCGGGAAACATTTTTTTCATTTCATCCAAAATATAATTCGTGTCCATTCTAACTATCCCTTTCTTCATACATTCTAGCCGTATAATGCTTTTCTTTCCAATTTTGCAAAATACGATGAATATAATTAAAATTGATACTATTATAAATGATTGCCTCTCTAAGAGCATATTCGATTAACTTTAGATCATATAATTCAATCCACTCACTTAACTGTTCGCTTTCTCTTTGGGATAAAGGACGTTTAAACTCTTTTTCATAAAGAGCAAATAGATTGCGATACTCATTGCTAGCACAAGGCTGTGCATCCTGTTTTTGCAGGAAGATACGGTCAATATTGTAACGCATTCTACGATTTCTTTTTTCCATAAAAAGATATCCTTTATTGATTAATACATTTAACATTTCATCAACGCTATTACCATCCATTTTCATTTTTTTTGATAACGTAGGAATATCGATCATCTGATTAAATTCATTCATATAATCAATACAGAGGATAAGAAGGACTTCATCCCGACTTAATTCCAATTGATCCATCTTTTCCATGATCCAATTTCTACGATTAAAAAACGGCTCATTACAAATACTCATATTATCCTTCTTTCATATAAAATACTTTTTTTAAGGTATCAAAATCCAACATCAGCATGGTATGATTTTTATTTTCTAAAAGATAAACCGCTCCTTTATATCCATACGATATCTTAATCTCTTGCTCTTTTAGAATCGGATACTGCTTTTCTACCATTTCTTTTACTTTGTCTAATTGCAATTCGCTCTTCTTTCTCGTCAGAACTTTCTTACCATTTTCATCATATATTACATAACTATTTTTGGTTTCACATGTATAAGTTACATACTGAAAGCTATGACGTTCAATCGCAATGATATTTTTTTCTTTCGCACTAATTTTGTCTATCATTTGTTTCTCCTCTTGAACATTTCGATAATAAGGTCCACTAATGGTTATACCGATGAGAAAGAAACACTGTAATACTAGAACTAAAGTCAAAACGATAGTAGTAAAGATTGATTGATTCGATTTTCTTTTCATCCTCTTCTTCCCCTTTCTGACTATTGATCCTTTTCTACTTTATGAAATCCTATTTTCTCTTTTATTTTCTTAGAAACCAAAAGCAGAGCGATTAAGATTGCACACGCTATGATAATAAAAAGTGGATTTTCTAATGACTGTTCAATAGTTTTCCCAAAAAGTGCAAAACAAATAGTAGATATAAATTTCCCAATCAATAAGAGATAGATGAATTTCATCTTAGGAAAATCCGAAAGACCATAACCGAGATTAATAAAAGAACTAGGCATAAACGGTACTGATAGCAAAATAAGCAACGAAATATCACTGCTTTCTGCGATCCATTGCGATAGTCTAGACAAACGTTGATGAGCCTTCACATAGGGACTGACATAGGTCTTGATAAAAAAACGAAAAAACAAAAAAACACACAAAGAGCCGCAGGTGGTACCTAAATAAGACATGAAAAATCCTAGAATTCCTCCATAAGTTGTAACATTTAATGCCACAATAGCAGCAAATGGAAGAGCTGGTACCAATGACTCTACAAACGCCAAAAGAAAAGGCGCTATCAAACCAAAACGCATCCAACTTTCATAGATTGAAATCCAGAAATCCATATCTGTAATCTTTGACATAGGTTACCTCATTTCCAATAATTTGGTACAAATATCTCCTGCACGCTTTGCTGCATCTTTCACAAATGTAAGAAAATCAATCGGATTATCTTCTTTAGCCGCAACATCAGACAATGTGCGAATAATCAAGCAATCCACCTGCGTATTTGCGCATACCTGGGCAATCGCGCCTGCTTCCATTTCAGCACAAACGCAGCTTGGGAATTGCTTGCGGATGCGCTCATAATAATGATTTGTAGTGACAAAAACATCTCCACTTGCAATATCACCAATCCAACACTTCAAACCTTCTGCTTCTGCACAATGCTTCAATTTCTGTGCTAATGGCTCACTGCATGAATAGGATAGCCCCAATCCCTTCTCACCATCAATGGGAGAAGTATCAAAATCGTGTTGGATCACATTACGTGCAATCACAATATCATTTACGTTTTGTTTTTCCAGTAATCCTCCTGCCACTCCAACATTGATGACACATTCACAATCATAAGCACACAATAACAGCGTCGTTGCCATCGCAGCATTTACTTTGCCAACACCACTTTTGATGACAGCGACTGGATGATTCGCAATGATTCCTTCTTGGATGGTCATACCATGATACTGTTTTTCTTCACAATTCTCCATGTGAGAATACATAGCCTCTACTTCCAAATCCATGGCGCAAATAATCCCAATCATGATTTTTCTCCTTTCTTTTTACATATATAAAAATACTTTTCTCCTTCACAAATACCATTTTGATCAAAATCCGTATAGACTTCATAATCAAAATACTTCTTTAATAAGACATCTAATTGTTCCGGAAAATAAACTCTTTGAACATGTTGTTCCTGAAAAGCATTTGCATCTTCATCATAAAAAATAAAGTTATGGTAAAGATAAGGATCTTCTGAAATGATGCTCCAGGTATATTCATGTCCTTCTACAATTCCCTCTTCATAAAACTCGTCTTGAAACTCATCCAATCGATCAATAGAATGCGTATCAAATAAAAACACACCATTGGGATTTAACGCATCGGAAATTTTTTGAAATAAAACATCCAATTGTTCTAATGAAATTAAATAATTGATACTATCACAATAACATAAAATTCCATCGTAAGCATGATCCGCATGAAAATTATTCATATCCATCACATAAAAATGAACTTTATTGGCATCTTTTTTCTTCTGTGCTTCGGAAATCATCGCTTCACTTAAATCACTCGCATCAATATGAAATCCTTCTCTTGCTAATGCTAATGTAATCTCTCCTGAACCACAGGCAAGCTCCATGACTTCATTTCCTTTGATATATTTTTTCGTGAAATTTACCCACGCTTTCGTTGCATCCTCGTCCTTTACTAATCCATCATAATAATGCGCAAGAATATTATAAATCATACTGACCTTCCCATCTTGGCAAATCTCCATACAAGCGTTCCAAACGATAAACATCACGTTCTTCATCATAAAATACATGGACGATTACTTCTCCCACATCAAGAAGGATCCATTTGGAATCTTGATTTCCTTCCATTCGTACCGCAAAGTCATATTCCCGACATTGCTCTTTGATTCGATCCGCAATGGCGTGCACTTTACGCATATTATTTGCACTAGTAATAATAACGCGATCAATATATGGACTGACGGAAGTAAAATCAAAAACGACAATATCTTCTCCTTTTCCTTTGTCGATGGCTTCTAATATTACTTTCATTTTTTTCTCTAAACTATTTTCCACGAGCACTTTCCTCTCCATAATATTTATCTTGTTCTTTTACAACATATCGATAGCCTTCATACAAATTCTTTTTGCACAATGAAATACCGATGGATGTATCGTAATCACGTAATGGATCTAATTTATCACATGCATATAAAAGCATTGCATATCGGTTTCTGCATTCTCCTAATACATGATTTTCAATCGCAATGATAATGTCCTGATCCTTTATTCCCAAACGATGAGAACAAATAAAACTACCAATAAAACCATGCCAAACCCCTTTTGGATAAGCAAGTAATTCCGGTTTCATTTCACGCAAAATAATTTTTGCTTCTTTCTCATCAATGATTCGAAATTCCTTATTGATATCGTGAAGCATTCCACACAACCATGCTTTATGTATATCAAGCCCTTGCGCTTGTGCAATTTCCACACATAATTTTGCCACACTAACACTATGGCGATAACGATAGGTACTCATGACGGTTTCTAAAAACGAAAAATAAAGACCTTTCTGCAAAACATAATTTCTAACTGCACAAGGAAGATAATAAAAAGCACCGTTTCGTACTGCCGTTGAGCTTTCTACCATCGCATTCATCGCTAAATAATGAATAGGATACTCACTGGTCGTAATCTCACCATTTCTAGCAAATGCCGCAATCGAAACCTCTTTCACTAATTCCTCGACCAAATACCAATCCTTCAGTTGCTTCACTTGATCATTGCCAATGAGAAAGTAAAATTCAATATCTGGATATTGTTCTTTTAACTTTCGTATCGTATGAATCGTATAGCTCTTTCCAGACATGGTTTTTTCAATGGTACAAATTTTAAAATGGCGATAATTATTAATCGCCAATTCACACATTCTTAAACGACTTTCATAATTACTTAACGTTCGCTCTTTCAATGGCGTATCCTTTGCTGGAACAAACCACACCTCATCCACATGCAACTGCGATTTCGCTGCTACTGCCATTTGGATATGCGCCTTATGGATAGGATCAAAACTTCCTCCCAATAATGCAACTTTCATATTATAACCCCATTAAATTTTTCTTAGTTCGTCGATAGAATACGATAACTCTACCAATGGTCTGAACAATTTGGGCATTGCAAGCTCCCGCTAAATCAAGTGCCACCTCACGAACTTCCAAATCGCAGGTTTTCAAAATAGATACTTTTACCAGCTCATGAGCTTCCAAAGCATCATTTAAGGATTTGATCAAATTGGAACTCAATCCGTCTTTTCCTACAATTACTACGGCATTCATAACCGAAGCTTTTCCTCTTAAATATCGTTTTTCTTTACCAGTTAACATTAAATCATCGCTCCTCGAAATGTAACATCTATTTTTTTATTTACAAATACTTTGATATTATGAATTTCTCCACTTAGTGTAAAAAATCCTAATCCATGGATAACCACATCAATTTTATTTTTGAACATCTTACCTTCTAATACTTTCATCTGATGAAAACTTTGATCTAACGTAGGCGATAATATTTCATCATTAAGATGTGTTTCCCATAACGCATCGGCATTTTGTAGTTTCCCTCGATGAACTTTTAAAGAAGGTGCAAAATAACAAACACAAGCCGCTTTTTGACAACCTGTTAAATCCAAACGAACCAATCCACCAACAGCCAAACTTTGATCCTCTCGTAATTGAAATATCTGAGGCTTTATTTCTTTCGTTGGAAGAATTTGCTTTAATACTTTTTCATCAAGATAAGTCAAAGCCGAATCATAACGAGTCAATCCAGGGGTATCAAAATAAGAGAAATTTTTCATTTTAATTTCATTGAAATCCAACGTTGTCCCTGGGTGCCTTGAAGTCGTCAAATACGCTTGTTGTAATAAGGCATTTAACATAGTCGACTTCCCTGCATTTGCCATTCCAATCACGACCACATCTCGATTTTTACGATAACGTTCAATCGCATTTCTAATTTCGGCAACCGAATGATTGGACGCATCCTTGGCATGTTTTACCAAGTCTCCAACAACAATGATTCCGGAAACAAAAATTCCCTTTTCTTTTAAACGAGAAAGTAAAAACTGACCAATCTTTTCATTTCCGACACTCGCAGGTAAAAGATCTCTTTTGGTTGCTACCATAATGATGTCTTTTCCCGCTAAATGACGATTCATTCCTTTGATGATATTGGCTTCAAAATCAAACAAATCAACCACCCACAACACCAATGCATCCATTGCCGCTACTTTTCTTAAAATCGTATCCGAATCAATTCCCTGCTGCATATTGATCGTCACATCATCGTAATGTAGAATACGAAAACAGCGCTGACAGTAATCGGCTCCTTCTTTTGGTGCATAACCGATTTTCTTTGGATCCTCCCATTGCAGTAGTGCACCACATCCTTTACAACGTTTCTTTGAATTCATCATAAGCTCCTTTTTTTAGTATTCCTTTCTTCTCCAATAAATGAAATACAATATTCTCCATCTTGCGGTTAATTTTTGTTGAAGTTAGATCTCGTACCACTAAAGGATGGGTTAGAATCGTATAAATCTTAGCTCGATTGCCACCAAGAATATCGGTCATGATTTGATCCCCAATAGAAGCAATCTGTGCCGGCTGATAGCCACTTTCTTTTATAATCTTACGATAGGTTATTTTCAATGGTTTCTTAGCCATTGCATAGGTTTTTACATTAAGATCTTTTGCAAATGTTGTTACCCGATCACTAAAATTATTACTGATTAAACAAAAGTCAAAACCTTCCATTTTCATCTGATTGACAAAGCGTTTCACATCTTCATCAGGGTGTGCCTCATCATGCGCAGCCAAAGTATTGTCAATATCACAAATAATCAGACGAATCCCCTGTTTTTTTAATTCTTTTACATCCAAATGACGATAATCTTTGATGTATTTTTTCGGAGTAAATAGCTTTAGCATAATTCCTCTCTTTCTCTTTTTGATAGCATTATAATAGTACCATTTTTTATGTACTTATTCAACAAACGCAATCACTACCAAAGCATAGTTTCACTTTTTTTCTGCATATTTCTACCTTTTTTTTCATAGAGTTAAATAGGTGAAAAAATGCTATTTCAATTACTAATGCAACTCTTCCCATATTTTAGTTTTATCGGTTCGCTAAAAAATACCAGTTTTCTCTCCCCACTAACCAAAGAAGAAGAGCAATATTATTTATCCCAATACAAAAACAATCACGACCGAAAAGCACGTGAAAAATTGATTGAACATAACCTCCGCCTTGTGGCCCACATTGTAAAAAAATATGACATTCACAAGGAAACACAAGATCTTATTTCCATTGGAACCATTGGTTTAATTAAAGCAATTGATAGCTATCAAATGGAAAAAGGAAAACTGACCTCGTATGCGAGTCGCTGTATTGAAAATGAAATACTAATGCATTTAAGAGCCAACAAAAATCATTATCATACACTCTCCTTAGATGATATGATAAGCAATGATGCCGATTGCAGTATGAGTTTATTAGATTCCCTTTCCATACCTCAAGAAAAAAGCCAAGAAGAAGAAATTACATTAAATGATGACAAGCAAAAACTAATCAAAATGTTAGCGGTATTGGATGAGAAAGAAAAAGATATTATCATCAAACGTTATGGATTAGCGGGAAGCAAAGAATATAAACAAAAAGAAATCGCAAAAGAAATGAAGATTTCTCGCTCTTATGTATCAAGAATTGAGAAACGTGCTTTGATGAAGCTATATCGTGAATACACCAAAAAGTAAATAGTTTCAGAAAATCTTTCAAACATTTGTTTCATAGAAAAAATTATGATATGATTAAATAAATTTATATATATATAAGGGGGCCAATTTTATGAATTTTGTATTTTTATCACCTAATTTCCCAGATGCCTATTGGAATTTTTGTCGTGGATTGAAGAAAAACGGTGTTAATACCTTAGCCATTGGAGATTGTCCTTATGATAAATTAAATCCAAATCTTAAGGCAAATCTAAATGAATATTATAAAGTATCATCACTTGAGAATTATGATGAAGTATATCGTGCATTCGCCTACCTGACATTTAAACATGGACGCATTGATTGGTTAGAAAGCAATAATGAATATTGGTTAGAACGGGATGCCAAACTTCGTACGGCTTTCCATATTACAACCGGAATCCAAAGCGACCACATTGATCATATTAAATATAAAAGTAAGATGAAAGAATACTACGAAAAAGCTGGAGTAAAAGTAGCTCGTTATCATATGGTTACCACTTTGGAAGAAGGAAAATCCTTTATTGATCAAGTCGGTTATCCAGTCGTTGTAAAACCAGATAATGGCGTTGGTGCTAGTACAACATTTAAACTGAGCAACGAGGAAGAATTAAATAACTTTTATGCAAAGAAACACGAAACACAATTTATTATGGAAGAATTCGTAGATGGTGAATTATTTTCCTATGATGGGATTGCTGGTAAAGATCGTGAAATCATTTTTGAAACAGCGCATTATTATCCGGATCCTGTTATGGAAATTGTAAACGATCAAAAAGATGTTTGGTTCTATTCTTTAAAAGAAATTCCTAAGGAATTAAAAGAAGCTGGTCAAAAAGTAATTGCTTCTTTTGAAAGCAATAGCCGTTTCTTCCACACCGAATATTTCCGATTAAAAAAGGATAAGGAAGGATTAGGAAAAAAAGGTGATTTCATTGGATTAGAAGTGAATATGCGACCACCAGGAGGATGTATCCCTGATATGATCAATTACGCCAATGATATTGATATTTATCAAATTTGGGCTGATATGGTTTGCAAGAATCACTCTGATTTTAATAAAGATCATCGTCCTTATTGTTGCGTTTATGCAGGAAGAAGAGACTCGCATACCTATCTTCATTCGCATGAAGAAATCATGAAAAACTACCAGAAAGAAGAACGTATGATTTATGATCTACCTCCTGTTTTCGCTACTGCAATGGGTAATCGTGCCTATATTATGTGTTTTGAAAATCAAGAAGATGCCATCTCCTTTGCTCATTATGCATTAACAACGAAATAAGGAGGTTCTCTATGCATATCGCTTATTATCGTGATTATAGTAATATTCTAAATCGAGAAATGGAATTTAAAGTATTTGGTCATGCAGGAAAGCCTTGCATTGTATTCCCTGCCCAAGATGGAAATTTCTACGATTTCGAGAATTTTGGTATGGTAAACAGTGTAGAAAAGTACATTAATGATGGTCAATTACAATTATTCTGCATCCAATCCATTGACAAAGAGACTTGGAGCTCTCGCATGCCCAGTGAATATCAGCGCATGCAGTTACATGAAGATTGGGTCAGTTATGTTATCGATGAACTGCTTCCACGACTTTATGCAATACATAACACAACCGCACAGGAAAACTATCAAGGAAAATTTATGACAACCGGAGTCAGCATGGGAGCTTATCATGCATTAAATTTCTTGCTCCGTTTTCCAGAACGTTTCGATGCAACAATTTGTCTTAGTGGACTTTATCGTGCAAGCTACTTCTTCCCGAATTATCACGAAGAATTAGTCTATCGCAATTCTCCAGTCGATTATATGGCGAATATGCCATCTCATCATCCTTATCTAGAGAAATACCGCAATTGTTGGATTACCCTTTGTTGTGGACAAGGTAATTGGGAAGAAGAAGGAATCAAAGATGCGCATGCATTAGAAACCGAATTTAAAAAGCTAGACGTTCCAGCTTGGATTGATTTCTGGGGCTTTGATGTATGTCATGATTGGCCTTGGTGGAAAAACAGTTCCCCTATTATGTTGGAAAGTTGCTGGAAAAGAAATGATCATCAAAGAAGAAATCAACATTACTCCTTTCCATGAAAAAAGAATGTTGCACATCTATTACCCGGATCATCTAAAACGGGGGAAACGTCCGGGTGTCATTTATATGTTTGATGGCCATAATCTTTTCAATGATGAAGATGCTACCTATGGCAAAAGCTGGGGATTAAGAGACTATTTCGATCATCATTTACCTAATGTAATGGTCGTTGGTTTAGAATGTAACCACGAAGGAAATCAACGACTATGTGAATTTTCACCCTATTCGTTTGAAGACCATTATTTTGGTAAAATCAATGCCAGGGGAAAACAATTGCTTGATTGGATGGCAACCGATTTAAAAACGTATATTGAAAAAAAATATAAAGTGGATAAACGCAAAGAGAAAACCGTAATTGCAGGAAGTTCTATGGGTGGCTTAATGGCGGTTTATGCCGGCAGTATTTATCCCCATATTTATAGTAAAGCGGCATGTCTCTCTCCTTTCTATGAACATATCTTTCCTGAGCTGATAAAGGATATCAAACATCAAAAAAAATTAGAACATTCCACTTTCTACCTCTCTTGGGGTTGCTACGAATGGCGAAGCAAACGTGCCCTAGCCAAAGGAACGGAACGTAATTTAAAAATAAGCCGATTGCTCACAGAAAAAGGAGCAAAAGTATTTCCTCATTGTATGGAAAACGGACATCACAATGAAGAAAGCTGGGAGAAAGAAATTCCTTTGTTCATGAAAGAATTGAAAATCGATCAGTTTTAAAACAGAATAAAATAGATGGATTGTAAATGTCATTATTCATAAGAAAGTTAACAGCCACAGTAGTGCAAACTACTGTGGCTGTTAGTGCATTAGCCTATCGAAAGTAAGTACATGAATTTCTTTAATTTCAACGCTATCTTCAATTATTTTTTGATCTTTAATGTTATTTTATCTAACTTGTACTTAACAATTATATATAGATAAACCAAGAAAAATAATGAAACCAATGGATATGAAATCGAAAATAAATTTTTCTTATTTTATGTATCAATTTCTTCATTAATCATTGGTTTAAATTTTGATATAGCATTAACTAGTGTAGGATGATGAATAACAAAATGAATCGCTGGATGATTAATTTTTGATATAATGACCATTTTATTGGAATAGATAGATATATTAATATTTTTAAAAATATATTTTCCTTCCATTTTTAATATATAATTTTTATGTTTAAAACTTTTTATTTGTTCTAAGTGCTTTGTATACTGTTCATAAGTATATTTGATTTTATTTTCATAAAATATACTAGATAAATTTAATAATACTTCATTATTATTAAATTCCTGTTTTGACATATAGAAAATGTTATCGGTAATTTTATTTGAATCAATATATTCTTTAAATCTTTCTTTTTCATTATGAATATAATTTATTATCATTCTTTTATCACTGTTTGAGATATTATTTTCATTAAGTATGTCGTTTAGTAAATCATCAGAAATAATATAAATTGGTAAATTAGAATAAAATTGATTAATATCAATATATTTTTTGTTCATTTGTTTTAAAAAAATAGGATATTCATTACCATTATTCTTGTTGTATATTTTCATTAATTCATTTGCACTATTGAAGAGTATTTTCGCATTGTTTTTATGTGTTTCTATATCTTCTTTTTTTGTACTTAATCGAAATCTAGCGTTATGAATATCATTTTTTATATTAAATCCAAATAAAGAAACGATGTTATCCGAAAGCTCTAATGTAGAATATATTTCATTTGAATAATCATCAAAATAATATGGATGAATTTGTCCCGTCATATACAACGGGATCCATGATTCTAAACCTAACAGCAATTCTTCAAATGGTCGATCCAAATCATGAATGATATTTATGTTAATTCCTTTTTTTAATACCATCGCTAGTCCAATCATGAACTTTTTTACAAATGCGGAATCTTTACTAGCGTCCATAATAGTCATATTCGAATAAAAGAATAGATCACTACTATTTTTATTTAAAATTATTATTTTTAAAGCATCAATTTGAGATTTTTTATAACCATCCATGCCATAATGCATTTTTTCTTTATTTATTTTTATTGGAGAATTAATTATTTTGATTTTATCAAATTTAATATCTTTAATATATTGTTCTAAATCAAAACTATCCATTTTAGTTAAAAAAGAATTGATTTCTTTTGAATAATCCATGTCATTTGTGTTTTCTAAAATCCAATCCGATATTTTTTCTTCATAATAACTTAATGGAAGAGTGTTTTTAATGTTTATTCTTAATAAATTAGATAATAATGATTTTGCTTCCGAATTATCATAATTTTGAACGATAAATTTACTTATTCCAATTGCAAAGTTTCTAGCATTTTTAGGTTTTCTGGTTCCCGACTTTATTTTATATAAATAGGAAGGATCATAATTTATAGACAAAGCAAGATTTGTTAAATTGAGATTTAAAGTCTTATATAACTTATTAAAATTTCTTTTATGATTACGAAATTGCCATTTTCGTTTTGTAAAATTTCGTTAAATTCATTCAGCAAAACACTTTTATCATATATAATATTCTTTTCTTTTCCTAAATCGATTAAACCATTGATTAAATTATCTAATTGTTTACTACCAATATCAGGAGTTCTTTCGCCATTTTTATATCGACTAATAGTCGAAGAAGAAATATTTGATTTATTTGCTAAATCATTGGAAGTACAATCTAATTGTTCAAGTAAAAATACTATTTTTTCTGAAAATGTCAATTTAATCACCACCTTATTGTTATTATAACATTTTTTCTTAGTTTACAATTTTCCAAAAAGTCAAAGTGACAAAATGGAAATAAATAATTTAGAGAGTATTTATATGATAATATATCAATATAAGGAGGAATAAAGATGATAAAAAATTTATTTAAAAAGGCGATACCTGTGATAATAATCGCTATGCTAGTAAGTTTTATTTCACCATTATCTGTTTATGCAGTAAATTATATGGATGGAAATAAGCTTACAATAGGTGGAAACCCAACAATTAATGGTACAACTTTTGAATATGAACATGGTAAGGTAACTGTATCTAAAAATGGTACATTACAAAGCACAACATCTATTGATTTATTTGAAGATGATAAAATAGAAATTAAATTAATACCAGAGGAAGGATATCAAGCACAATTACATAATGATGTAGATGATTATAATCTAAGTTTAGATAATAATTCTTATACTTTTGAAATTGGACACGCGGATGATAAGGCGATTTCATTAACACCTTCATTTAATCCAGGAGAACCAGGAACAAGAGAACCAGGAGCAGAACAAAAATATTTTAAATTTGACTTTCGACTTAATGGATTAGATTTTATTGATGTGGAAGATGGAGATATAACAGTTCCAGATGATTTCAATATGGATCAGATCACAGAATTCTATATCAAAAAAATCGTTGTAACTGATGAAAATGAAAAAACAGATACTTACAATTATAATGATAATGAATATTCTTATTCATTGTTAGATAACCAAGGAAGAACCATATTAGAAACACATTTTGATAAAATTAGTAATAACTATGCTACATTGAGAGTTCAATCTCATGCAAAGGATATTCAAGACAAAGACAAAGTTGAAGGAAGAAACTATTACGATTTTTATATAACCGGTATTAATTTTGTTAAATCAGACTTTAGAGGTGTAGAAGTATCTACGCCAGCAATGCCAGATAATTATGATTTCACACAATGGAACGGTGTAGATTTAAGTGAAACAACAAATAATAATCCAGGTAAGGTAACTACATATTATGGAGCAGATACAATAAGTTTTGCTTCAATTGCTACAAGCAATGTGAAAAAAATTAGTCTTGTAAGTAATAGTGGTGTACCTTCCAATGCAGTAAGTATTGACAATACGAATAAGACAGTAAAAGTATTATCTAATTACTATAATGAAATTCCTTTAGAATTTGAATTAGAAGATGGTACGAAAGGTTATATAACAGTCGATAGAATTGGTATCTTTGTTGGAAGAGTTAATGCAGGAAACAAAGTATTCTATCATGGTGCATCCGCTAATGTTGGAGACAACATGGATGTTGATACCGATAAAAATAGAGTAGTTGCTGTATTCTATCATGAGGATACGAAAACATATAACGATTATGATTTAATTGTTAATATGGTATTTAAAGATGGTTCTATAAAAACTGCAATTGCCAAAGGTGTTGGAGACGTACATAACAGTAATGGTAATATTGTTGGATCCGATTATATTCTTTAGGCAAGTGCTACAGAAGAAGAACCTGTAGAAGTTTATGTAACTGCAGTTGCTAAAAATGCACTAAGTGATTCAAACACATTTGGTGGTGCTACCTTTGGTTCTGGTGCCGGAGTTAAATGGGTAAACGAATAGGAGGAATAAATTATGAAAAAACTTAGTAAATATTTATTAGCAATTATGCTTTCATTATTTATTATTCCTTTTGTTAATGTTCATGCCGCATCTCCAGATATACAAACAATTGATGCATCCATAAGTGGTAATACAATTTCAGTAGAAGGAACCGTAGAAAATGGAGTTTTAGCTGTTGCGATTCTAGTATATGAAAAAGATGGAACAACATTAGTTACAATGGCGACTACTTCCGTTGATTCTAACAATGAATATTCCGATACGATTGATGTTACAGCAGGAAAAAAATATATCGTAAAAGCTGCTAATTACGATGGTGGAACCTATGTTACTGCTGAAGTAGATGGAAGAACAAATAATAATAACAATAATTCTAACAACAATAATAATTCAAATAACGGAAATTCTAACAACAGCAATAATTCCAATAATAACAGTAACGAAAGCAATCCAGAAACTTATGATGGAATCATGACATGGATTCTGATTGGTTTGTTATCAATTTGTGGTATTGTTGCAACGGTTGGTATTAGAAAAATTAAAAATATTTAGGCTAACCAAAATTACGATAGGTTTTTAAAAACCTGTGAGGGCAATAACAATGGATTAGACCGATTCCAATAAAGCTTCTGAATGCTAGTTTTTGAGAATCTAGAATCAGAAGCTTTTATTATGTCTCATGTTATTGATTTATTATGTTTTATTTATCTTTTTTTATCAATCACATGGATTTCTTTGACACTCCTAGGATTGCTTAATATAGAGGTAATATCCTGTAAATGCCATAAAATACGATTACGAGTAAAAACAATAGTTATCGATTCCGTGCAAATTGGTTTTAAGTGTAGATGTAATGTTGTTAAATGATTCGAAAGAATCATTTAACATACATCTTAGGATAACTGAATGGAAAAAAGATAACATGAATAAATTTATCATAGATGAACGATATCTTATGAGCAGATTGATGAAATTACTGAATATCTTGCTATCGCTATGTCTATAAATATGAATAAGCTCATCCAAACGCTTAGCAGTAGCAACAATGTCATCAATAAAACTATCATTAAAATCTTCCTATATATCCTTACGATTGTGAATTCATTTGAACGGATTATCCAATGCAAAAAAAATCGTTCCCATCGGTATGTATCAGGATCCTATTTAATCTTTGATATCATACTATTCTTGATAATGATTCCTTCTTTCTATTGATCATAAGACACAATCATAGGATAGAAAAAAAAGTCGTAGCGTTAGCAATTTATCTAATTCTACGGCCTTTTTAAGTTTCTTTTATTGTCAAACATAGGATTAATACTTAACGATGATGTGCCTCCTATTAAATTTGGATATCCCGTTTGTGCTACTGTGGCTGTTATTGTGTTTCATCTTATTATGTGATAGTATGAACCTAAACAGACCTACAAAACGGTATTTGCTGAGATAGCAAATTCCATTTTTGAGGAGGAACTATTGTGAAAAAGGCGTTAAAAATTTGGATTAAAGTTATCCTAGTCATCCTAGCAATTTTAGTATTGTTTTTGCTGATTTCCTTTATTCGGCATAAAATCTGTTCATCAAGTGAGAAGGACTTACTAACTCCTTTAGGAGAACTGGTAGAAGTTGACAATCACAATATGAGCCTATATGTTGAAGGAGAAGGTAAACACACTTTTGTATTTTTATCGGGCGGTGGAACATGCTCGCCAATTTTGGATTTTAAGTCGTTGTATTCATTGTTGAGTGATGACTATAGAATTGTGGTAGTAGAAAAATTCGGATATGGTTTCAGTGATATTGTAGATAGTGAAAGAGATATCGATACCGTTTTAAGACAAACAAGAACAGCACTTGATAAGGCTGGAATAGATGGGTCATATATTCTTTGTCCACATTCAATGTCAGGAATAGAGGCTTTATATTGGGCGCAACAGTTTCCAGAAGAAGTAGAAGCTATTATTGGATTAGATATGGCTGTGCCAAACTATTATGAAGAAATGAAGATTAACATTCCTGTGATGATGTTAGGACAATACGGTGCTGCATTAGGAGTTACAAGATGGATTCCAGGTATTTCGGAAAGCGATGCTATTAAGTTTGGGACATTAACGGATCATGAAAAAGAAATATATAGAGCTGTATTTTATAATAAAACAGCAACGGTAACAATGATTAATGAAGCCATGGAAATAAAACATAGTGCAAATGTTGTAAAAGCAAATGATATTCCACAAATCCCCATGCTGCTATTTATTTCGGATGGCTCAGGTGGTACAGGATTTGATGAAGAAACTTGGAGAAGGATTCCTAAAGAATATTTTTCAAAATCAGATCATGCTAATTATATCGAGTTAAATTGTCCCCATTATGTGCATGATTATAAGTATGTAGAGATCAGCAATGAAATAAAGAACTTTATTAATAATAATTTATAGAATTGCAATCGAATGAACTTGATAACTTCCAGTGCGTCGAAAGACACAAATGCACCCTTCTATACAGGAAAAACCTGTAGCATCCCTTTTAAAACAAAAGGCGTGACCACTCCTCGTCACGCCTTTTGGCCGATTTAACCGTCTTACAAATGCCGACCAATCCTCTAATTCTTTTTATCGATTAAGAAATAACTTTATTAAAAATGAAATTCTTGATATTGTAAATGAATTGATAATTTTGCATTGATTAAGGGAAGGACTTTTAGAAATTCTTCTTTATCAAAAATAGCAAGATCAATATAAGCATATTTGGTTCCGATGGCACCACCAATGCTTCGAGCAATTCCCATTGGGAAAAGAAGCTCATTCAATCTTTTTTCCAATTTCTGACGAATTAATGCGTCATTCACTTCACTATTCGCATGTGGGTAATACAAAAACCCATATTCTCCTCCTAAATCAAAAAATTGAGAAGCAATAAAGGATTCTCCTGCTAATGTCTCTGCAATCATTAAGGGGTGAATGGTAAAGATCATCTTCATATCTTTACGTACCTCATCACTGATTTTTTCTTCTTCTAATTTAAAAGCACGATAAACCTCGGTTGGTTCTTTGTAATCCACCCATTTCTGCTCACTCACAAGATCAAGTAACATTTCATAAAAATACGCAAGGATCGAACGATTACCCTCTTCTTTTTTATGATCAATCACTTCGATATGATTGATATATCCCTCAAAAGCAGTTTCTCCAATATGTAACTGTAACATATAGGTTCCTACTTCCAATGCCTTATTCGGTTCCATCAAAGAAAATGCATCGCAATAAATCTCTACATTCAAACAATGATTTTTTACATCAATATCATAGTAAACAATAAAATCTTCTGCCGTATAATCCTGATTTTTGATTCGCAACACCGTATTTAATGCTTTTAACGACATTGGTGGCAAACAGGAATGAATGATCCAATTTTTGCTTACTTCTTTCGGAGCCATTTTTTTTAACAATTCAGTTATGATTTGAATATTTTTTTCCTGCTCCGGCAAAAAAGTTAATTCAAAAATTCCGTCTTCTTCTTCTATTTCCAAAGAGCAATTAGTGAATTCTTCAAAATAAGTAGATAAAATTTTCTTAATTTCTTCTACTTCTTCTGTATTCTTTTCTAAAAGCGCTTTTTCTAAATTCTTTTGTTCACTGACAAATATTTTCCAAAATCGTTTTATCTGCTTTTTTATTGACATTTCATTCTCCTTTTTCTTCTTATTTTATCAATAATAAAAAAACCAAGCATACCACCAATCACATTAAAAATAATATCATCAATATCACTGATTCCGGTATAAAATAAATACTGCAAAATCTCAATTGTGAGAGAAAACAAGAAACAGCCAATGCAAACACTCTGCCAAGTCACCAATTTTAAATAATTGCATAATAACATGCCGTAAGGAATAAACCAGACAATGTTACCAATCACATTATAAGCTAGTAAAATCATACCATTTGCGGTTCCATTCACAATGCTTTGATAATAGCTTGCACTTAATAATTCATCAAAAGGGATGCAATTGATTGCGTGTGTTTCATTTTGAAACAAACCACCTCGAAATACAGTAATATAAAGCAAAACAAATCCATACATCAAAAAAAACAATGTTCGTAAAGGATGGCTCCAATTGTCTTTTCGATAATATTTCACAACAGAAATCACGATCATTGATGCAATGGTAAGCAGAAAAGCTATGGAAAGACTATCAATTACCATATCTATGATTTCACTATAAGTCATTGTTCTCCTCCATTTTATGAAAAACAGAAAGCGATTAATCAATCGCTTTCTTATTGATATTGGCTATAATTTTTTCAATTTTATTACCCTTATCTAATGCATCATCCAAGACAAATTGCAGTTCTGGTACTTTTCTTGTGCTCAATTTTTTACTTAATTCACTTCGGATGTATCCTTTACTTCGTTCCAAAGCCTTCATTCCTGCTTCTTTTCTCGCATTTTGACCGAGGAAAGAAACATAAACTTTCGCATAGGATAAATCATTTGTTACTTGCGCATCCGTAATTGTTATAAATCCAATTTTTGGATCTTTCAAATCAAACTGGATAATTTCTGATATATTACGTTTTATTAGCTCAGCAATTTTTTCATTCTTTTTGCTCATGAAATCACCTATTCCACTTCTACTTCTTGTGCTTCATAAGCTTCTATGATATCGCCTTCTTTGATATCATTGAAATTAGCAATTGTCATACCACATTCATAACCGTTGCTAACTTCCTTTACATCGTTCTCAAAACGACGAAGAGATCCTAATTTACCATCATAGACAACAACTCCATCACGAATTAAACGAACTCCGCAATCGCGTTTGAAAACCCCATCGGTTACCATACAACCTGCAATTGTACCAACTTTACTAACTTTGTAAGTCTGTCGTACTTCTGCCTGACCAATTACAACATCTTCATAAACTGGTTCTAACATACCCTTCATGGCTGCTTCCATTTCTTCAATCGCTTTATAAATAATGTTGTGAAGACGAATATCAACACCAGATTCTTCAGCTGATTTTCTTACAGCAGCATTCGGGCGAACATTAAATCCATAGATGACCGCATTGGAGGCACTCGCTAAAATAACATCAGATTCGGAAATAGCACCAGCTGAAGAACGAATGACATTGACTCTAACACCACTCACTTCAATTTTTTCTAATGATGCTTTCACTGCTTCTGCACTACCCTGAACATCTGCTTTTACAATGACATTGATACTTTGTAGATTACCTTCTTCAATCTGACGAGCCAGATCATCTAATGACATCGCACTAGAATTACTTCTTTCTTCTTCCACTTTTGCCTGTGCTCTTGCTTCCGCAATCGTTCTTGCTTTCTTTTCGCTTTCGTATACTTTAAAACTATCGCCCGCAACAGGAACACCATTCAGACCGATAATTTCTACTGGAGTAGAAGGCAACGCCTTTTTAATTTCACGTCCACGATCATCTACCATTTTACGAACTTTACCATAAACCGTACCGACTACGATATTATCGCCAGAACGCAAAGTACCTTTATCCACTAAAATCGTAGCAACCGAACCTCTACCTTTATCCAATTTTGCTTCGATTACACTACCCATTGCTTCACGATTAGGATTTGCTTTCAAATCCTGCATCTCTGCTACTACTAAAATGGTTTCTAATAAAGTGTCAATATTAGTTCCTGCTTTTGCTGATACTGGAACGAAAATGGTTTCTCCACCCCATTCTTCCGGCATACAACCAATTTCTGCCATTTCTGACATTACACGATCCGGATTTACTCCTTGCTTGTCCATCTTATTCACTGCAACGATAATTGGTACTCCCGCTGCCTTCGCATGATCCACAGCTTCTTTTGTCTGAGGCATCACTCCATCATCCGCAGCAACGACAATAATAACAATATCCGTAACTTTGGCACCACGAGCACGCATTGCAGTAAATGCTTCATGCCCCGGAGTATCAAGGAAAGTAACCTTCTTCCCTTTCACACTCACCTGATAAGCTCCAATGTGCTGCGTAATTCCACCAAATTCACCTTCTGTAACACGCGTTTTACGAATGGTATCTAATAATGTTGTCTTTCCATGGTCAACATGACCCATGATAGTAACGACAGGAGGACGTGATGTCAATTCACTTTCCTCATCATTATCTTCTATTTCTTCAAAATTATATTCTTCTACCACGACTTCCTTGTGTACTTCTACATTGTATTCCATACAAACAAGTTCTATTGTCTCATCATCCAATACCGTATTGATGGTTACCATGTTCCCTAGTAAGAACAAGAATTTAATCACATCGGATGCATTTTTATGCAATTGCTGTGCCAATTCCCCAACGGTTAATGAATTGTTATAAGTAATTGAAGTCACCACTACCTCATTTGCTCTCGTATTGTTAAATGACTTATTATTTCTGCGATTATTGTTCTTCTTCTTATTGTTGTTCTGATTTTTCACTTTTGCCATTATACCACCTAACCTTTCAAGTAAGTTTTCATAGACCTTGCAAATCCTTCATCTAATATCGCCACAGCAACACAATTGGCTTTACCAATGGCAATACTTAATTCCAAACCACAATCTACATAATCATAGTCTATGTTGTAATAATTGCACTTATCGCTGAATTTTTTTCTAGTATTTTCACTCGCATCTGCTGCTACAATCACTAATTTCGCTTTTCGATTGCGAATATCATTCCAAATACTATCTCCACTGCTAAGTTTACGAGCTCGCATTGCCATGCCTAACAACCCACTTAGTTTTTTATCCATTGATAATCTTCCTCAATTGTTCAAACACCGGATCTTCAACTTCGACATTTAGTGCACGGTTTAATATTTTCTTTTTTTGCGCAATCGCAACGGCATCTAAACTTCTTTTCAGATAAGCGCCTCTTCCATTTGCTTTTCCACTTTCATCTACTATTACGTTTCCTTCTGGTGTTCGAACCACGCGAATCAACTCTTTTTTAGGAAGTTGCTCTTGGGTCGCGACACATCTTCTTAATGGAATTTTTTTGGTTTTCGCCATAAATTAATCCTCATCATAGTAGAAATCGTATTCATCAAAATCAATGTCGTCATCATTGATCCACTGATTTTCTTCTTCGGCACGCTCTGCCGCTTCAATTTCTGCCAATTCTTCTTCCGTATAGATTGGTTTAAATTCATAATCTTTCTGGTTCACTTCATACGTTGGCTTAGTACGAACGATTTCTTCCTCTTCTTCCATCTTATCTTTTTTCTTCTTGTTTCTTAAAGGTTTTGCGTTAGCATTATTTTCCGCTCCTGCAAAATCTTCAAATTTAGAAACATAAGCCCGTTTCTCCTCTATGTTGATTCCTTTTGCTTTCTTTTCTTTTGCAATTCGAGCTGCTTCTTCTAAGTCAGACACTACTTTTTCTTCGGCTTTTTCTGCAACTGGTTCTTCTTTTGGCTCTGCTACTTGTTCGACTTCTTCAACAACATTATTTTCTTCTTTTTCGACTTCATTTTCTGGAATAAATTCTTCTAAGATCACATCGTTATCAAAAAATTCTTCGTTGAATTCCATTTCCTGAGGTTGCTGTTTCTTCATTTCATCAAACAATTTCTGCTGGGCTTTCGCTTTTTCTTCCGCCTTTTTCGCTTCCATTGCTACCTTTTGTTCCATTGCAATCTCTTTCCAGTCGATACCCATTTCAGCAACATCGCTTACCGACTTGATATCGATGGTATTGTTTGTCAATTTCACTGCCAAACGAGCATTCTTTCCTTTTTTACCAATCGCTAATGATAATTGATCATCATTGACGATAACCATTAATCCATTTTTTAATGGATTTGGAATAACCGCCAACACTTCCGCAGGAGCTAAGGCATTCTTAATTAATTCTGTGACATCATCATTCCATTCAAAGATATCAATTTTTTCTCCGTTTAATTCGTCAATGATTGCTTGAACTCGCTGTCCTTTTGGTCCAATACAAGCCCCGATTGGATCAACGTTTTCATTTCTTGAATAAACCGCCATTTTACAACGTTCTCCCGCTTCTCTAGCGATGGCTTTAATTTCAATGATGCCTTGATAAATTTCTGGAACTTCTTTTTCGAACAAACGTTTTACTAACGCTGGATCCGCTCTAGAAACTAGCACCTGTGCTCCTTTTGTCTCTTTATTTACATTTGAGATTACCACACGAATTCGTTGTCCTTCTCGATATCGTTCGGTTGGAATTTGCGCCACTTTCGGCATCAAAGCTAACGCTTTTCCAATGTTAACTAAGCAGAATTTTTCTTCTACTGTTTCTACTTCACCAATCACAAGTTCTTCTAACTTATCACAATATTCATCATAAACCGCTTGTTTTTCTGCTTCACGAATCTTCTGCTTCATAACATTTTTCGCTAAAATAACAGCAGCTCGCCCAAAATCAGCAATATTTACTTCTTGATCCACCAAATCTCCTAATTCCAACGTTTCTCGGATCGCTTTGGCATCGTTTAAAGAAATCTCTAATTCTTCATCCTCTACCTTTTCCACTACCGTACGCTGTTGATATACTTTGATTTCCCCACTCTTGTCATTCACATCAACACGAACTAGACAATCTGGAATCTCAATATGCTTACGATATGCCTTCGCTAACGCTTCCTTCAGCGCTTCCTCTACGATCTCCTTTGAAATACTGCGGTCATTTTCAATCGTCTGCATTGCTTTCACAACATCTTTAATCTTCATTTCTTCTCTCCTCTTTAAATTTTTACTGACAGTGTAATCAGCGCAATATTATCTCTTTCGATCATTTTATGACGCTTTGCTGTCTTATCCATATATTCGATATCGTATCCTTCTTCATTCACGTTTCTTAGATAACCTCGGATACAATCCATCCCATCTTTAGGATTTTCGAATTTAATGAATACATATTCATTCAAAGCGGCTAGCACTTCGGCTTCGTTTCGCAGTTCTCTTTCTGCTCCCGGAGAGCACACTTCTAGATAGTATTCATAGGAAATGCTGTCATCTTCATCCAGCATATCGGAAATTTTCATTGAAACTTCCGCACAGGTATCGATATCCATTGAACCGTCACTTTTCATAATGGACACTTGTAAAATTTTCATTTTCCCATCCTGCGTCCATTTCACATCATAAAGTGAAATATCTTGCTCTAGTAAAGATTCAATTTTTGCTTTTAACTGTGAAATTTGATCCATAAATCCTCCTTTACATAATAACGAAGAGTGGACTCTCGCCCACTCTGTTTTCCTATTCTCATATATTTTAGTACATCATTTCTACTTTGTCAAATATTTCCGCTTTTATTCGGTTTCAACCCAAAAACAAAGTACAAATTCTTCACAGACAACGAGCATATCTTCGCTGAACGGTACATTGACAGAAGCTAATTCCTCTTTGAAAAATGCTTCGTGCACTTCTCTCCAATAGGTCAGACTACGATCGCCTTCCCCCTCCCTATAAGCATGTTCTTTGCTCACTTCACAAAAAGGAACCACCGAAGCCTTCGTTGTCTTAATGATTGCTTCTGCTTCCTCTTTGCTGTTTAATATCACACTGTAACTATCTTTTGAAGGTAGTGTTGCATTCTCTATCTCATAAAGAAGAAACGCACTTGCCGTCGCCGTTTTTATTCCTGCTTTGACCAACGATAACAATTGATTAGGATTTCCACCAAATTGCCATGCTTCATAGGTTTCTTTTGCAACATGTGGGTTGTTTTCAACAAACATCTCCCATAACTGTTGTGCTTTCATTCGCACTCACTCCTTTCCTTGATGATAAAAGCCTCTAGCGCATTGCTGTATTCACTATACTGATTTCCATCTAGGCATAGGCACATACGATGGTCACTTTCTTTTTCTATGATCAACGGATGAACCATGGATTCATTTTCTTCTTTTTCAATATAATAAAAAATCATCTTATCTGCTTTTTTTACAACGAAACGCTGCTTGGTATCTATGATTCCTTCTGCATTTTTTATCAACAAAGAAGCCCCACAAGCAAAATAAAATTGAATATCTTGTTGTAACCAAAACGCTTGTGTAATCTGAAATTTATTTGATAACAATGAGCATGGAAAATACCCATAAAAGGATAAAGAACCTCCCTTTATTAAATGCGATAATGGCCTTTTCACAAACAACATAACGTTTGTCTCTTGCTCATTCAATTTACTAAATCCTTGTGTACAATACCAGTCTTTCTCTTCCTCTTGGATTCGCACAGAATAAACATCAACATCCTCTTTTGTTTGAATCAAATGCCACATCATCTCCTTGAACTTTTGGTTCAAAGCATAAAATAATGAAATTACACAGGATCGTTCTTTTTTGAACATCATAATGACACCAACGATTTCATCTCCTTTTATCGCTACCATCGATTGAAGATCATCTTTTTTTAATAATGCCATTACTCTTTTTTGGTCATAGTGATTTTTTAGTAAATGCAATACGACTGTTTTATCGTTTGACTCCATATTTCGTAACACGATTGTTTCACGCAATGACTGCCTTTTAAAAGAATCGTAAAGTGTAAAAGCCAACAGGAATCCTAAAAGGATCAAAATAATGCCTAATGCATGATTGGAATGCATTAAATTTTCCACTCCTAATGCCACGAACAGTAAGGAAGCAAAAGCATAAAAACCCAAAAACAAACTTCCTAATGGGATTTTGATCCAACCGCTAATTTGACCATTTTTCAACATATCGATGATGCCATCAATCAACATTTTTCCTAACAATTCAAATAGCCGATTCATACTCTACCTCCTCTATTGTTAATCCGCTTTCTTCTGTGTTTTTTTATTATAACAAAGAAAAAGCCCTGATGACAGAGCTTTAATGAAACATATCTTTTTTTACCAAAATCCAGAACGAAATCAAGCACAATAATCCAGCCACTACGATGGGAGCCCACCAATAAGCAGCAAACGGTAATCCAGCAACATTCATTCCATAGAATCCAAATACGATATTCGGTATCGTCATAACAATCGTTAATGAAGTCAATACTTTCATTACAATATTAAGATTGTTAGAAATGACGCTGGCAAAAGCATCCATTGTACCAGAAAGAATGTTTGAATAAATATTACACATCTCAATCGCCTGTTTGAACTCAATCTGAACATCTTCTAAAATATCTTCATCATCTTCATATATTTTGATCACATTACCACGCATGATCTTATTAATGATAACTTCATCTGTTTTTAATGATGTAGAAAAATAAACAAGTGATTTCTCAATGCCTAACAGCTGAATCAATTCTTTGTTACGCATTGACTGATGCAATTTGCGTTCCGTTCGTGAGGACAAACGATCAATACGTTTCAAATAAACAAGGAATCGTTGTGAAATTCGCAATAACATAATCAATAAAAAACGTGTTCGATAATGTGTCATTGCCCCTTTTACCATCCCTTTTCTAAAATCCGATAAAGTACTATTGTCGTAAAGAGAAATCGTAACAAAGTAGTTCTCGATGAAAACAATTCCCATTGGCAATGTCATATATTGCAATGTATCAGATTCATTCGATAGGTCTTCTTCCTCTTGCGAAGGATAGTCAACAACAATGAGTGTCTGATTGTCATCTTTATCAATATGTGGAGATTCTTCTTCATCCAAAGAAGCTTTGACAAAATCACTGTTAATTCCAATTTCATTCACTAAGTAAGAAATTTCTTCCGGTGTTGGTGCAATTGCTGAAATCCAGCACCCAGGTTCTGGTTTTTCCAAAGTAACCATATCCTGATCAATTGTTTTATAAAAATTAAGCATAATTACCCCCATTCTACAGGGATAATAATTGTATGATTATCCCTGTTTTTCTTTGTATTCGAACTTCTGTTAAACTATCGGGTACAGGGCTCATACAACCGCCTCCTTTCAACCTAAATATTATATCATGTTTTTTTCTATTTGTTTTTTTTAATTCATTTTTTACTGTAATTTTACTTTTTCTGCTTCTTAATCATCACATATTCATCGGCATAGCTTCCATCCTTATATTTCATCGCATTAGAAATGGTTCCACAAATTTCAAATCCCATTTTTTGATATAGATGTATTGCCACTTTATTGTCGGATACCACTTGCAATTCCACTTGCTCATATTGCAATTGTTCTGCTACCGTCAATAATTCTTGAAAAAGCAAACTTCCATACCCTTGTCCCCAATATTTTTTTAAAAGAGCAATTGCAATTTGACAACGATGAGCATATCGCTGATAAGGGGCAACCATAGTAATGGAGCCAGTTCCTGCCAATTCACCATCAACCTGAATCACTAACATTACTTCTTTTTCAGATTTTTCCATCTGTTTTAGATAGGCTTCTTCCCTTTCCAATGTAATATGAATTTCTTCCCGTTCTCTAAGTAGATATTTGCTTTCTTCTGAGGTTACTTTTAAATAAGTAATCAATGCTTCTGCATCGCTCACGCATGCATTGCGAATCTCGTAATGATTCCTATGAATATTTCCATCTTTTTTCACTATTATCATGATTCCTCCTATCCGAAAAAAACTGCGAAATGCAGTTTTTTTCTTCTTTTCGATCCTTATTATAACAAAACCTTAAATCACATGTAATCGTTTCAGCATAACTTCTTTTGCTTTTTGTTCTAAGCCATCATCCAACGCAGATAATGTAACTTCCCCATAGTTTTTGGATAATCCCTTTTGAATGATAAAATCTGCTACTTCTGGATTTTTCGGTAACAAAGGTCCATGCATATAAGTACCTAATACCTGTCCATTATAAAATCCTTCAAATTCACCTTGGTATTGATTTCCATGACCAGAAAGCACACGACCAAAAGGGGTTGTTACCTGCATGGTTTGTCCACCATGATTTTCAAATCCTACCACTTTGTATTTCTTTCCATCCAAATTTGCTTCAATTGCGATATTTCCGATGCATCTTCCTACATTCGGATTGCTCTCGGTATAATAATCAAATAATCCTAATCCTTGCATACGATTTCCACTATTATCGATATAATGTTTTCCAAAAAATTGATAACCGCCACAGATTAGAAGAACAAACGTATGAGAAGCAATCGCTTCTTGAATCGCTTCTTTGCGAGAAAGTAAATCTTGGTACAACAAAGATTGTTCTTTATCCGCACCACCACCAATAAAAAGAATGTCATAATCTTTCAACACACATTGCTGTTTCATTGCACAAGTTGAAACAACAACTTCAATCCCGCGATCCTCACAACGTTTTTTCAATACTCTAATATTTCCTTTATCCCCATAGAGATCCATAATATCATGATACATCCACAAAATTTTTAAGATCATTGTTCGTTCCTCCTTAACACGGCACGAATCGGCTGTAACGCAGTATAAGTAGCGATTACATAAGCATGATGACTTAATTTTTTCAGTTCATGAACTCCTTCTTCCATCGATTCTTTCACAATGATATTCCCCTGATAATCGGTGTATTTTAAACGTAATGCCATATCATATGCACGCAATCCGCTACAGATGATATTTTTAACATCTTCTCCCATGATCAAATCAAAATTCGCATCCCAAATCCACGAAACATCTTTCCCATCTTGATCATTGTCATTCAAAATAATTAAGATATCCTTTGCTTCTTGATCTCTTTCTATGTATTTCATTGTTTCATTGGCTCCCGTTGGATTTTTTACTAGATTTAACAAACAATCTCGACCAATAAAAAAGTTTTCCATTCGCCCATCTTTTAACTCAAAATGAGCAAGCACTTGTTTTACATCTTCCATAGAAATCGAACTTAATTTTGCTAATAAAATGACAGCCATACAATTGTAAATGGAATAGATTGCATCCTGAGGCGCATGAAAGACATCATTCGAAACGAAAAAACTACTATTTTCCAAATCCACTTGATCAGCTACCACACTAAGCTTATAATTTCCAAAATCACAGGATGGGCAATGAAATCGACCAATATGAGAATATTGATAGTAATCATAGACTAATTCACTGGAACAGTGGAAACAAAATTTACCTTCACTTGCTTCTGTTGTTTTATCTTTGCTAGAAGCATTTTTATTTACTCCAAAATAATATGTGTTATCGCGATGATAGCCTAATCTTGCCACATTCGGATCATCCCCATTCAACAATAATCGACCCTCATAATTTTGAATCGCATGAGCGACCTTTGTAACTATGGTTTCCATTTCACCTGCTCGATCCAGCTGATCACGGAAAAAATTATTCACAATAAAATCCGTTACTTTTACTTTTGGTAATACTTTCGGCACATTCAGTTCATCCACTTCTATGACCATCGCATCCGCTTTAACCCGAAGATTCATTCCCGTATTTGCTAACACTAAAGTAACAATTCCTTCCAAAAGATTATCTCCTTTTCGATTACCAATAACCCGATCGTATTGTTTACTTAAAACCTCATATACCATATTTGATGTCGTGGTTTTTCCATTGGTACCCGTCACCATGACTACCTTATTTGGATAAGAAATATCATTTAACACCTGAGGACAAAGCTTCAATGCGATTCTTCCTGGTAAAGAACCACCTCGTCCCATTCTGACTAATATTGCACGAATCAGCTTCGTGATCAGAATCGTTATTCTAACTCTCATACAGACTCCTCATTTCATACATCAATATTATAAACGCAAATAAATAGAAAAGAAATAAAAAAGAGCTTTCGCCCTTTTTATTTTGCAACGATAACTTTTCCGTTGTAAGTTCCACATTCACACATTCTGTGTGGTCTTACATATTCTCCACAAGATGGACATTTAACTAAAGTTGGTGCACTTAATTTATAATGTGTTCTCCTCTTTGCCTTTCTTGTTTTTGAACCACGTCTCTGCTGTACTGCCATTGCTGAATCCCTCCTATGTTATTCTTCTTCTACTTTAAATTCTCTCAGTTTTGCTAATCGAGGATCAATTTCATCTTTCTTTGCTTTGATGTAATCTTCCTCTCTGATGACTTCCCATCCATCTCCTTTTGGATACTCTTTCAGTCCTTCTTTCACTACTTTTAAAGGAACTTCCAGAATAATCGTCTGAAAGATAACAGGCATCAGTTCAACGATGTCACCCTTGGTTTCGATGATATCACTGTCTTTACTAACCTTATGGAAAGCAAACACTTGTGAACCTTCTGTATGGAAAGGATAATCAACGTCTTCATTGGTAATGCTGCAAGGTACAACCATAACTCCCTCTACTTCAAAATTACAAGCAGCCAAATCTGAGTGAGCCTCGTATTGTATCTCTCCACATACTTTAATTTCGCGAAGACCTCTTAAATGGTGCATCTTTGAAAATACTTCTGTTTCAAATGAAATCTCTTCGTCAAAGTGAATGGTTTCATTTAAACTGTTCAATATCTCATTTTTTGACCATTTCAAAAGAATCACCTCGCGCCGTCCGCCATATAATTATATGTAAAATAATACCTAAAGTCAATAAAGTAATCTCTTTTTTATACGCATTACCAAAACTTTCCCATTTGAAAAATCTCGGTATGAGAGAAATTGAAAAATACCGATTCAAAAAGACTCACTCATTTGAATTTGCTATAGCAGAGCCATTTTACTTCTTTCATCATGATACTGATTTTTATCCCCTGTGTTGAAGTAAATAATAGTAAAACAAATAACTGATTGCCATCCGGAATGGAAGGATTAAAAAAAGCATGATGTAGCTCCATCCAACTACCAAACCAGTCAACAACAAAGCAATCGAAAGCAGATTCATAATTCCTTCTGTGTTTTTCATTCACTTTTCACAGAGATAAATTTTCTGGTTTCTGTTATTCGA
>JBGUVL010000015.1:0-17374 GCA_045134375.1 Breznakia sp.
GCTATTCGACATGCCATTGAAGTTGCATGGAATCGTGGCAATATTGATGCGATTGACGATATTTTTGGTTATACTATATCAGCTACCAAAGCAAAACCTACAAATTCGGAATTTATTGCAATGTTAGCGGATAAATTACGACTTCAGCATAAAATTGGATATCAGAAAAAAACAGATATGTATCGTTAGAGACGGTTGTTAAATTCTTTATCTTTTCATTACAATTCGCTATAATTGAAGTACTACAGAAAAGAGGAATTTCATGGCAAAAGTTATTTTTCACATTGATTTAAATGCGTTTTATGCTAGCGCAGAAATTGTTAGAAATTGCGCTTTAGAAGGCACTCCATTAGTGGTAAGTGGATTTAGTAAACGTAGTGTTGTCTGTACAGCAAGTTATGAAGCAAGGAATTATGGGGTTCATAGTGCTATGCCTTTGTATCAAGCATTTCAATTATGTCCAGATTTAGTTGTTATCAAGGGTGATATGGAATATTATTCACAGCTTTCAAAGCGGTTCTTCCAATTTTTAAAACAATATTCTAATAAATTAGAAATTGCAAGTATCGATGAATGTTATCTTGATGTAAGCGAATGCATCATGAATTATCAACGTCCTTTGGATTTGGCTTGGGAAATACAACAACGTATCAAGGAAGAATTGCGATTGCCTTGCAGTATTGGCGTAGCCCCTAATAAGTTTCTAGCAAAAATGGCAAGTGATATGCATAAACCAATGGGAATTACAGTAATTAGAAAACATGAAATTGCATCAAAGCTTTGGCCACTTCCAATCCATGAAATGTTTGGAATAGGGAAAAAAACTGCTCCTATTTTAAAAAAGATGGGAATTGAGACAATTGGTGATTTTGCGGATCCTAAAAATGAAAAAATGTTAATAAAAACCATAGGGAAAGCTGCTCCTGGATTAATTGCCAATGCTAGAGGTAGGGGAAGTGATCAATTAATTTATACCACCACCATCCAATCAATCTCCCAATCAACTACTATCAATCATGATGTTTTCGATTATGATGAATGTAAAAATATTCTTCGTTTACTTTCTTCTAGTCTTTCGAAAAGAGCAAAAAAAGAAAAAGTAAGAGGAAAAATGATATCGATATCCATTCGTTATTACGATTTTCGCAATTCGGTTCGTTCATTAAATCTTGATTATTCAAGTGATGATGAAAATATCATTTTTGAACATGCAATGTTATTGTTTGATCAAAATTACGAAGATATACCAATTCGTCACTTAGGAGTAGGGATGGGAAGTTTAAGTAGTAAAGATTCACAAATAGAACAACTTACTATTTTCACAGCACCGAAACCAAAAATGGATATTTTAGAAGAATTAAACAAACAAATCATTGGAAGCAAATTAATTTATGCTTCATCATTAGTGAAAGAAAAAGAATAGTTCTTATTCTTTTTTTTTATCATATAATACAATGAGGTGCGATAATGAATCATAGAATTTCAATTTATCGAAATACTAAGAAACGTAAAGTTTTAAATGATTATATTTTAATGCTTTTTTTTCTCATTTTAATCTCTACTGGTTTTGTTATGGGACTTTATCTTTCAAAATACATAGAAGTGTCTGACCAAAATATGTTAACTAGCTATATGAGTGTTCTAATTGATAAAACAAATCCAAATGATTTCTTTGTTACACAATTTATGCTTGCCACTTTTTCTATTATTCTTATCGTTTTTCTTGGAAGTTCGTTGTGTGGATTTCCAATTATTTCCTTTTTTATCTATACAAAAGGAGCTCAAATCGGTTTTTCTTGTGCGCTTTTCATTTCCACCTATTCTTACAAAGGAATATTGGGTATTATCATGGTTTTTCTTCCGCAAACTATTCTTGATATCATTGCTATTTATATTATCTCTCATTTTAGCTTATATTTTTCAATATCATTAGTTAAAAGTAGCATTTCCACATGCTCCATTCCATTAAAAAATAAAATTAATCAATTATTGAACATCTTGTTTGTTTGCTTTTTTCTAATCTTTGTATCCTCGTATTTTAAATCTACTTTAGGAATAGAATTGATCCGTCTGTTTGAAAATTTATGATATAATACAAACGGTGATATTATGCTTACAATACCTTTAGCTCTAGAAGAATATGCTTTTTATATAAAAACAGTCGATCAAAAATCGCAAACTACAATTATCAATTATCTTCATGATTTAGAACATTATACGCAATATTTAAAAGAAAATCATATTTATGAAGTGAGCCAAATCAACTATGCCATCATACAAGATTATTTACAAAATTTATCTTTTACAAAACAACCAAGTACCGTGAATCGACACATCGTTTCCATTCGAAGTTTTCATCATTATATTTCTGAAATGCATTGCGAGGTATCGGATCCAAGTATTTTTATTCGTTCTAGCAAAAAAGGAAGAAAACTTCCTAAAGTATTAAGTAGGGAAGAGGTTGAAACGATTATTACTTATGAAGAAGAAAAAAGTGACGTTGCTCTTTATCATAGATGCTTATTAGAAATATTATATGGTTGCGGAATTCGTGTAAGTGAATGTTGTACTTTAAAAATGGGACAGCTTCATTTAGATGAAGGATTAATAAAAATCATAGGAAAGGGCGATAAAGAACGGATTGTACCAATCAACCAACATGCATCTCATTTGCTTTCTCTCTATATTGATAGCGTTCGAAAAAAATGGAACATTCGTAAACAACAATATGTTTTTATCAATCACTTAGGTAACAAAACGACACGTCAATATATTGATGTTATGATTCATAATCGAGCAATCGCATGTGACATACATAAAAATATATCAGCCCATAGTTTCCGTCATAGTTATGCGACGCATCTTCTTGATGGCGATGCTGATCTAAGAGTAGTACAAGAATTGTTAGGTCATAGTGATATTGCAACAACACAAATCTACACACATGTTCAATCAAATCGATTGAAAAAAGTATATTTAGCATCACATCCGCGCAATAATACTAAAATAATAAAAGGAGAATAACAAATGAAATGGAACCGAATATTTACTATTGTGGTTGATTCACTAGGTGTTGGCGCTCTTCAAGATGGTATCCTTTATGGCGATATCAACGTAGATACACTAGGACACATTGCTTCCTATTCTAATGGGTTAACCATTCCAAATCTTTCTTCTTTAGGAATTGCTAATCTTCATTTTCTTGATCAGGTTAATCCTGTTGCAAATCCTCTTGGATATTACTGTAAAGCAGCAGAGACAAGCAAAGGAAAAGATACCATAACCGGTCACTACGAATTAATGGGATTAGTAAGTGAAAAACCATTTATTACGTTTACTGAACAAGGGTTCCCTAAGGAACTAATTCTTGAAATGGAAAGACAATTGGGATATCAATTGATTGGAAATAAGGCGGCCAGTGGTACTGAAATTATCGAAGAATTGGGCGAACAACATATTAGAGAGAAAAAACTCATCATTTATACATCCGCCGATTCTGTATTACAAATTGCAGCACATGAACAATATTTTGGACTAGAAGAATTATATCGGTGTTGTGAGATTACAAGATCGATTACACTTGATCCAAAATGGAGAATTGGCAGAGTAATAGCACGTCCTTTCATTGGGGAACCTGGAGCATTTCATCGAACTGCAAACCGTAAAGATTATGCTTTAGATCCTAGTGGAACAACCGCATTAGATTTATTAATACACAGCGGCTATCAGGTAATTGCCATTGGTAAAATAGCTGATATTTTTAATCGTAAAGGAATTAGTGAAGAAATTCATTCTACCTCTTCGATTGAAGGAATGAAACAAACAATAGCAAAGATGGATCAATCTTTTCAAGGGTTATGTTTTACTAATCTGGTTGATTTTGACGCTTTATGGGGGCATCGCAGAAATCCAGATGGATATCGAATGGAATTAGAACGATTTGATATATTACTTGGTGAATTTATGAAGAAAATGAAGTCGAATGATTTACTTATTCTTTGTGCTGATCATGGAAATGATCCAACCTATATTGGTAGTGATCACACACGTGAATATATCCCAATCATTTTCTATTCACCTTGTATGCAAGGTCATGGATTACTTCCAATAGCAAAATCTTTTGCAATCGTAGGAAAAACTATTTTAGAAAATTTTGATATTGAAAATCAGTTATATGGAAGTTCTTACTTCTCTTTCCTTTTCTAATTATATTACATAATATATATTATGCGAAGTAAATGTTTTATATAAAAAAAGACAATATCAGTAGCACATCGATCCCTTAAAGATTCTCTGTGTTTGATTGTCTTTTTAATTTCTCTTATTACTAGCAAACATAAAAATTCTTAATAGATAGATAATGGAAGAAGCCAATGCTGCAATATAAGTAAATGCAGCCGCACGCAACATATTTTCTACTCCCTCTCGTTCATCTTCAATTACGATTCCACCTTCATATAATAAAGACAATGCGCGTTTGGATGCATTTATTTCTATAGGAAGTGTAACCAGCTGAAAGATTACCATTGTCAGCAATAAAATGGATCCTAAGTAAAGATAGCTAGTACTAGTAAATAATAGTCCTAGAAATAAAATAACCCATCCAAATTGACAAATGGCATTAACATAGGGTATCATATGATTTCTAAATCGTAACACATACCAATTTTCTGCATCTTGAATTGCATGTCCTACTTCGTGTGCGGCTATTGCAATCGCTGCTAATGAATTTCCATAATAGACATCACTACTAAGTCTAACACTTTTTAATCTGGGATCATAGTAATCAGACATAATTCCACCTTTGCTTAGCCCAACATCAACATCAGATAAATGATGGCGATCTAATATCATCCTTGCCACCATTTCCCCTGTATATCCTTTCATTGTTCTTATGTTACGATATTTTGAATAGGATGAACTAACCATCGTTTGTGCCATCATTACTAATAATACTGGCAAAATATATAACAAAACATGCATAATTAATCACCTTTCGTTATAGGAATTATACCACTAATTTCATGTTTTTATGCAAAATCCCATGAATTCACAAATTGTTACTTTTTCATAAAAAAAGCTACCTTCTATGAGATAGCTTATCTTGTTTTTTTTGATAAAACAACAAAAGAAACTTTTAGAGTTTATTCTATTTCGGCATTATTTAAAATTACTTAACAGCATCTTTTAATGCCTTTGCAGCCTTGAATTTAGGACTTTTTGAAGCTGGAATTGTGATTTTTTCTTTTGTTGCAGGATTAATTCCAACACGTTCAGCTCGTTCAGTTACTTCAAATTTACCAAAACCTGAAATATCAACTTTTCCACCTTCAGCTAATGTTGAAGAAATTTCTTCAAACACAGTATCAACAGCAACAGCAGCGTCTTTCTTCGTCATTCCTAATTTTGTAACGATAGCCTCCGCTAAGCTCTTTTTATTCATTGTTGTCATATTATTTAAACCTCCTAATTCATAGGAATATCGTATCATTTTTAATAGTAAAAATCAACCGAATTTCTTAAAGAACAATGGCGATGACATTACCTTTTCCTTTGTTGACAAGCTTTTCCAAAATATCCTGTAGCCGTGCTCTTGCCGCCTCTGGAATCATAGATAATTTTGCATTTAATCCATCTCTGATGATATCACTTAATTTACGACCAAAAATATCAGAATCCCAAATAGCACTTGCATCTTCCCCATCTTCTCGAAGCAAATAATGAACCAATTCCTCGCTTTGTTCTTTACTACCTATTATTGGTTCAAAGGTTGACTCAACATCAACTTTAATCATATGAATACTTGGAGCAATTGCCTTTAATTTAACCCCATAGCGATTTCCCTGCTTCACAATTTCTGGCTTCGATAATGAAATTTCATCCAATGATGCTGATGCAAATCCATATCCAGTCTGTTTGACCATTTTTAATGCACTACTGATTGCATCATACCCCTTTTTCGCTTTGCTGTATTCCTGTAACAAAGCAATTAATGAAGCTTTATCATTAACATCTTCTCCAATGATATCTTTAAGAATTCGATTGTATAATCCACCGACTAGTGTAATTTCAACATTAACAATTCCCTCTCCTGTATCAATTGTAGAAAGATTGCTTTTTTCAATAAATTCATTTTCATCAATAATACTAGTAATTTTCTCTATTTCTTTCAATTTAGTAATTTCCTGCATGCTTTTTGTGATGGAAGCTGAAAAACTCTTTTTTATATAATGATCTTCATCTAAAACAGCAACCCATTCTGGCATTAAAATATTAATTTGCGATAATGGGAATTCATAAAGTGCTTCTCGCAATATATCATGAATGTCTTTTTCATTCATTTTTTCAACTTCTACAGCTAAAACAGGGACATCATATTTTTCCTGTAGTTTCTCTACTACACTTTGTGCACTGATAGCATGTTTATCCAATGTATTAACAATAACAATAAATGGTTTATTGATTTTTTTTAATTCATTGATTACTTCTGATTCAGCTTCGATATAATCTTCTCTTGCTAAATCAGTAATTGTTCCATCCGTTGTTACAACAATACCGATGGTGGAATGTTCCTGTATTACTTTCTGTGTTCCTATTTTTGCTGCTTCATCAAATGGTAAAGCTTCCTCACTCCAAGGGGTTTTCACTAACCGAATTCCATCATCATCTTTATATCCTTTTGCCTCTGATATAATATAGCCAACGCAATCGACTAATCTGACATTTACTTTAAAACCATCATCAAATTCAATGTGAGCAGCGGTATTAGGAACGAATTTAGGCTCCATGGTCATTATCGTTTTTCCAACACCAGCCTGTGGTAATTCGTCGGTCATTCGAGCTTTATCATATTCATCTTGTACGTAAGGTAATACCGCTTTTTCCATAAATTTTTTTATAAACGTTGATTTCCCTACCCGAACTGGTCCGACGACACCTAAGTAAATATCTCCACCTGTTTGTTTTCCCAAATCCTTTAGTATCTCGGTTGTATTCATAAGTTTCCTCCTAGTCATTGTAACTTATGAATCCCTATCTTGCTTTATGACTAATGAAAGTTATTTTGACAAAGTAATCTCTTGAACATAATTAGTAGAGAACATATAACGAATTTCTTCTGTATCGAATTGTTGACCTAATGCCCACATTAATTTTGTTACACAAGCTTCGCTTGTCATATCATAGGCTTGTATCACTCCTTGTTTTAATACTTTTTGCCCACTTTGATAGATTGAAAAATCACTATTTTCATATAGACACTGCGAACACACTACAACACTAATCCCATTTTGTACAAGCTTATCTAATTTTGCGATTAAATCTCTACGAATAAAATGAATTCCTCCTGCTCCAAACGCTTCAATCACAATTCCTTTATAATTTTGTTCAATTAAAATATCGAGAATATTCGGATTCATTCCTGGAATTAATTTTAATAAAAACACATCCGTACATAATTGATCATAGAAATGAAAAGCACCTGATATCGTTGGTAATAGCGTTTGATCAATCGTTAATCCTCTTGCATCTAATACTCCAACTGGATTTACATTAACACTTTCAAATGCATCAAACCCCATAGTTCTAACTTTAACACACCGTGTTCCCAACATCAAACAATGATGAAAAGCGATAAAAACACCATGAAGACATGCCTGTGAAGCGGCAAAAAAAGCTAGTCTGATATTATCTACTCCATCACTTAAAGGATGTGTCAATGGCAATTGAGAGCCACATAATACAACTGGTATTGGTAAATTAGATAACATAAATGATAAGGCACTAGCGGTATAAGCCATTGTATCTGTTCCGTGTGTAATCACGATTCCATCACACTCTTTTTGGACCACAGCTTTCTGAATTCGTTTTCCTATCAATAACCATTCTTCCGGTTGTATATTACTACTATCTAAAGAAAGAAGATCTTCACAAACTATTTCACTATATTGTGCAGTTCCTATTATATTTATAATATCATTACTACGCAAAGATGGTTCTAATCCTTCTTCTCCTTTTTCTGAAGCAATCGTACCCCCTGTAGTTAACAATAGTATTTTTTTCATATTTCCTCCATTTCCCTGCTCACTAAATGAACAGAGATAAATCATATAACAAATCTAGACATTAAAAAAAGTCAATGTCTCTACTTCAGTAGATCCATAATGACTTCTTTTGCTATTATAATACCAGCAGCACTTGGTACAAAGGAAACCGAACCAGGAACCGATCTTTTATTTGTTATTTCTTCACTTATTTTTGGTTTCCTTGGGATCTCATAAGAAGAAAGTACTTTAAGATGATTTATTTTTCTAGACTTAAGTTCTCGTCGCATTACTTTTGCTAATGGACAAATGCGTGTTTCACTAATATCCATGATTTTTAGCATTTCAGTTTCAAATTTATTTCCTGTTCCCATACAGCTAATAATTGGTATTTGATGCGATTTCGCTTTTTCAATTAACAAGATTTTTGCACTAACGGTATCAATGGCGTCAACAATATAATCAAATTGATTAAAGTCAATGCTTTCAATCGATTCATAATCAATAAACAAAGGGATAGGATGAACCTTACAGTACGGATTAATATCTTGAATTCTTTCGTTCATAACTGTTACCTTAGGTTGTCCAACGGTAGAATGAAGAGCAATTATTTGACGATTAATATTCGTCAAGGAAACAACATCATTATCTACAATTGTAATTTCTCCTATTGCCGCTCTAACTAACGATTCAACACAATGACCTCCTACTCCACCAACACCAAATACAGCTATATGTGCCTGCTTAAGCTTATTGATCGAATCGTCTTCCAATAATAATTCCATTCGTGAAAATTCATTCATTTTAAAATTCTGCCTTTAAATCGCGTAACATTAGGTCACGTGCACTCTTTTTCGGCTCTTTTCCTTCATAAAGAACTTTATAAATTTCTTCAATAATTGGCATATTAATATTTTTTTCATGGGCGATCTGATAAACAACTTTTGCCGTTCTTACTCCTTCTACTGTTTTTTTGTTGTTTTCCCAGAATACTTTAGCACTATTTGCTTGTCCAATCTCAAACCCTGCTTGAAAATTACGAGAATGAATACTTGTACATGTTACAATTAAATCCCCGATTCCAGTTAATCCCATAAAAGTTTCAAAGCGACCACCCATGGCAGTACCAAAACGAATCATTTCTGCCAATCCTCTTGTCATTAAAGCCGCTCTTGTATTATCACCATAACCTAATCCTGCCAATACGCCACTTGCCACAGCAATTGCATTTTTTAAAGCAACGCCATTCTCGCTACCAATCTCATCATTTCCTGTATATACACGCAAGTATTCATTAGAAAAATGCTGTTGTACAAATTTTGCATCATCTTCATTAATAGATACTGCACAAATTGTTGTCAACAATCGCTGTACTACTTCTTCTGCATGAGAAGGACCAATTAACGACACGACACTGCTTAACTTTTCTTCCGGTATACTTTTGCGAATGACGCAAGACATTCTCTCATTTGTTTCTGGATGGAAACCTTTTGAAGTATTAACAAATATTGTTTTTTTATCAATATAAGGAACACATTGTTGACAAACAGATTCAATTGCTATCGTAGGCACACTTAAAACAACGATGTCACTTCCAGCAACAACACTGATATCCATAGTAGCTTTAATGGCTGGATTCAAATCAACATCATCAAAAAATTTTGAATTGCGATGATTTTCATTGATATCATTAACTTCTTCTTCAACAATTCCATAAACGGTTACATCATGACTATTATCAGCTAATACTTGAGCAATTCCACATGCCCAACTTCCACTTCCTAAAATTACTGCCTTCACAATTCTTTTCCTCCTATCGTTGACGTTCTCTTGCTAAAATACGAAGAGTGGTGCCTTGAAATCCAAATGCCTCTCGTAATTTATTCTCTAGAAATCGATTATAACTAAAATGTAAAAGTTCAGGATCATTAACAAATAAAACAAATGTTGGTGGCGCTACTGACACCTGCGATGCATAATAGATTTTTAAACGTTGTCCATTATGAGTTGGTGGTGGTGTCATAAGTTGCGCATCCATAATAACTTCATTAATAACGTTTGTTGGAACGCGTAATAATGAATAATCATGAACTTCATCAATTAAAGGTAATAATGTTGAAACTCTCTGTTTCGTTTTTGCACTAACAAAAGCAATTGGTGCATAAGATAAATAAGGAAATTGTTTTCGTATTTCTGCTTCTACCTGATTGATCGTACGATCGTCTTTTTCCACAGTGTCCCATTTGTTGTAAACAATAATAATTCCTTTACCAGCTTCGTGTGCGAAACCTGCCACATGTTTATCTTGTTCACGAATTCCTAATTCGCCATCAATTACAACCAATATTACATCACTACGCTCAATTGCACTCATTGCACGCATGACCGAATATTTTTCAATATTTTCATAGATTTTACCACGTTTTCTGATACCAGCAGTATCAATTACAACATATTCTTTTCCTTCTCTTTTAAAAGGAGTATCAATGGCATCTCTGGTCGTCCCTTCAATATTTGAAACAATAACGCGATCTTGATTAAGAATCGCATTAACAAGAGAAGATTTCCCTACATTAGGACGACCAATTACTGCAAATTTTGTCATCTCATCATAAGTGTTCCGCTTAGTATTTTCAAAAGAAGAAATAATCTTATCTAACATATCACCAATTCCAATACCATGCACACCAGATAATGCAATTGGATCACCTATACCCAACTGATAAAACTCATAAATATCATTTATCATTTGCGTATCATCAATTTTATTTACTACTAAGATAACTTCTTTATTTGTTTTTCGTAACAATGAAGCAATATATTCGTCATCTCTTGTTACGCCATCTTTTCCATTGACCACAAAAAGTATCGTGTCTGCTTCTTCCAAAGCAATTTCTACTTGCATCTGTATTTCTTCTTTAAATGGTTGATCAGCTAATTGAATTCCTCCTGTATCAATCACTCTGAATTCTTTCGTTAACCATTCTGCCTTGCCATAGATTCGATCTCTAGTAACCCCTGGGGTATCTTCTACAATCGACTTTTTTTCACCGATGATACGATTAAAAATAGTTGATTTTCCCACATTTGGGCGACCTACAATAGCACAAATTCCATGTATCATAATTACCTACTTTCTAATTACGCCTTCAATCAGTTGCATTATGGTAGTACATACTTCTTCAATGCTCATATGAGAAGTGTCTACCTCAATCGCATCTTCTGCCTTTTGCAATGGAGAATGTTCTCGATGCATATCAATATAATCACGTTGTTTTAAATCCGCAGAAATTTCTTCCAAATTTGCTTTTAAACCTTTCTTCATTAATTCTTGATAACGTCGCATTGCTCTGCTTTCTACACTAGCAACTAAATAAATCTTTAATTCTGCATCTGGTAGAACAACGGTTCCAATGTCTCTTCCATCAAGAATACACCCTTTTTGAGCCGCAATCTCACGCTGCTTCTCAACCAATTTGATACGTACCATTGCCTTTTGTGATATCAAAGAAGCTCTCATGCCATTTTCATTGGTTCGAATTTCACTACTAACATCTTCACCATTAATATAGACATGTTGCAAATCATCAAACGTAATCTTAATGTGATCCATCAGTTGTTGTAATTGTTTTTCATCATCAATATCAATTCCTTTTTGAAAAGCTTCATAAGCACAACAACGATACATTGCACCCGTGTCTAAATAGACATAACCCAAACGTTCTGCTAATAATTTCGATATCGTACTTTTTCCTGCTGCTCCCGGTCCATCAATCGCAATATTGATTTTCATTATATAATTCCTCCACTTACCAGCCAATAAACAACTATACCAATGACTGACAACAATGCTATGATCAGTATCGTAATAATAATGTTTAATAATCGGTTGCTAGAATCCACACCATTATTTAAATCATTTAACTCATCTTTATATTCTTCCATTTGTACTTTGAGTTTACGTGTTTCTTCCATCAATTCTGTTTTAGAAAAATGATCAAAATCATCTTCTTTGTCTTCTTTTACAGTATGTAATTGTTGATTTGTCTCAATTAATTGTGACTCTAACATAGCAATTCGCTTTTCTAATTGAGTACTTTCATTTACATTTTTAATTTCTTTATTCTCTTCTTTCGCCTTTTCCATTGCTTCTTTATCTACCATTGTATTTTCCTCTTTCGGCAAATCAACAACAGCATCCTTGTTTACAGCTTGAACCACATTATGATCATTATTCTCATCTTCATTCAAAAGTTCAAATACCGCTTTTGAAATTTCCATAGTTTCTTCAGAACGATTATTTTCTGTTTCAATGGATTCCACATAATTTGCTCTTTTTTCACGATTTTTGCTGTTTAATTGCTGTAGGATATCAAGTCTAGTATCCTCATATTCTCGAACACCCTTTTTGATATTATAATCACGAACCTCTTGAATAAAACTATCCAAATATTCATTTTTAAAAGAGGAATCGAAATCGTTACGAGAAACAGTTTCCACATATCCAGAATCCTTTTCATGAGTAGGAACGTAATCATTCATTTTATTTGTTCGTGTTATTTTTTTGATTGTTTCTTCTGTTTCAGAAGGAACTTTTTTTACGATTTGTTCGTTTTCTATTGAATTTCTTAAATCTGCATATTTTTTTACTCTTGATAACTGTTCCATAAAAAGACCCCCAATTCTTAATTATTATAACAAACTATCCTTTAAAATTATAGTAGCAAAATAAAACAAGAAGAGTTTTTAAGCTCTTCCTGCATATTTACCATCACTTGTGCTTACTAAGATTACTTCATCCTGATCAATGAACAACGGAACACGTACTTCCAATCCTGTTTCAAGTTTTACCGTTTTCTGAGCATTGGTAGCCGTATCTCCCTTCACTGCTGGTTCTGCTTCTACGATTTGTAAAGCTACCTTATCTGGAAGAATTACTCCAAGAATTTCTCCTTCATAGCTAGAAATCATGACATTATCATTTTCCTTTAAGAATTTCATTTCCCACTCTAAAGAATCTTTTGGAATTTCAATCTGTTCATAAGTTTCGTTATCCATAAACATCAATCCATCTCCAGCATCATATAAGTACTGCATTTCTTTCTTTTCAATATGTGCCTTTTCTACTTTATCTCCAGCTCCAAAAGATAATTCTACGTTAGCCCCTGTTCTAAGATTTCTAACTTTTACTTTTACGACCATTGCACTTCTAGCTGTTTTATTTTGTGAAAAATCCTGAACGACATAAATATTGTTTTCATATAAAATAGTAACACCTGGTTTTAATTCGTTTGATTGTAACATATATTGCAAGTCTCCTTTTTATCCCTTTCTATTTTATCGAAAATAACGATTTTGTCAATGTATATTGCTATTTCCTTATATAGAATCTTGTATAACTAAAGCTTTCTGCACAAATAAAGTGCATCATAAACAGATAAAGAAACAAAGAAATGGATAGATAGTGTTCTATATACAACATCAACAAGGAAGCTAGAAGTGCAAATAATGAATCAAAACATTCTATTTCCTCTTTATTTTTTATTGGAAAAAAATGAAATAGACTTAATAGAACAATATACATAAAAATGTGATGAATGGAGAATTGCAGGTAATTCATGATTAATGCAAAATTATAAAATAAAAAATAAAAGAAAACAGCAATTACAAAATGCATAAATTCACCCTTTATTAGTATGAACATCATGTCTCCAAATATGTATAAGATAATACTTCTAATTCTATATCATCAAATATTAATTCACTTTTTAGTAATTGCCTTGCGCTTTGAAATATTGTAATAATGCAAGTAACATCGTCATATGTAAAATCAATCGTATAGTCATTAAAATAAATTGTTTCCTCTTTTTCTTTGTAATTAGTTAAATCATTGATTGCTTTTCTAATGGCATAGATTTCTGCACTATCAAAATTGCTATCTCCAATAGAATGCACCAATGTCACAGAAAAGCAAAGTATGAAACTACAGAAACTCATTATTACATTCAATAATAATAAGCCATACAAACTAAAAAAACCATTATTTTTGACACCCAATAATTCTTTTTTCATATTCTTCTCCTTGAAAACGATAATGGATATAGTGACAAGCATCAGCAGAAGTAAAGAAAACATCTTGTAAGGAAGAAAAAAATACTTGATATCCGTCATTTAAAATTAATTTATCTTCATCAAAACAAAAAACAAAATCTCTTTGTAAATAATGAAAAGCTAACATATCCCCTTCTAAATGTTGATCTTTACTTAAGGCATATAACATCCTTATTTGATGAATACTGCTTTCTTTTGAAACCAAGTATGGTTGCCACCGAATGGAAACCATCATAGCAATGAGGATACCAAGCAAAATAACACAAAAGCTACATATCATCATTGCAAGTATCGCTTCAAGCAACGTAAAGGCATGTAATTTTACTTTCATAAGCATTCCTTATTTGGTCTTCATCCTGTTGATTTTCATGGCTTTGATAATACTTTTGGGCATGATGATAAATTTCCATTGTTTGATAAAAAAGTAATACTAAAAAAGAAGTAATTAACAAAAGAAAAATTGCTTCGATTAGTAGAAAACCTTTATTTTTTAACATATATATTCCCATTTCCTAAATTCATGATAATCGACTCTTTCTCTTTCATAAGATAACAAGTTATGGTATTACCTTGCGATATATTTCCACGACCATTAAAATGAAAATTCAAAGAATCACAATACACTTTTGATTGAAAATAGTAATTAGAATCATTGATCATTAGGTAATTATTATGAACCTCAACCATTATTGTCACGCGTTTTCGTATTGCTTCATTTTTTGACCGTAATAGAAGCGATACAATTCGATTTACTTCACAATGTAATTGAAAGTTATCAAAACGATGGGATATTGTTGGTATACAAACCATTAATATAGTAATAATTGATAAAACAAAACACATTTCTATTAAAGTAAATCCACTATTGTGCATACGCTTCTCCATTGCTAATCTCCACTTTCGCACCATTTGGACAGGTTCGTTGCGACTCTTTTAAATAACCGCCATTGATCAATTCCTCGATACTCGATGGTGAATCAATATGATCCACTTCATAAAGAAGAATTTGAGAATTTACTACTTCAATTAATGATTTACACCCCTGAGTATCAATGACTTCTTTTTTTTGCTGAATGTGTGGAAGAGTTAATAGAAATAAAACAGCAACAATCGTAAGTACAATAATCATTTCTAATAATGTAAATGCTTTCTTCATGGTTATCTCCTTTCACATTTCTTGAATGATTTCTAGTGGAAAAAGCATAATTTGATAAACACAAATCACCAACAACGCCACATAACTATAAGCGATTACTTGAATCACTATAGTAATACGACGAAGCATAGTGAACCATCTTTCTTTTTGTAATTGTAAATAAGTTGAAAGATAAAGAGATAATGATGCATTATGTATACCCATAATAAAATTCGATTTCAGAAAATCACAAAAATAAGGACAATCTTGAATGATAATAACCAAATCCTCCCCTTTCCAAAGTTTTTCATAAAGACGTTTTGCTGTTTCTACTACGAAAACATTATCTTTTAATCGTAAAAGAAACTGGAATGATTGAATGGTACTAATTCCTCTCTCCTGCAACACTTTTAAATAACCTGCAAAATAATAAGAAATTAATTCTTTTAGTAATGGAACACGATGACACCATTTATGATAGAACCATTGCTTTAGTCGTAACGAAGACTGAATTACAAAAAAAGCAAAAACACATACGATTGCACATAACAACAAAACAAAAGCGGAAATTTTAACTCCATTTAAAATCAACATTAAATAAGGATGATGAAATTCACGAAAGCTAGTAAGTAGTTGTGGTAAAACATAGGAAGAAAATAAAGTAATTATCATAAATGCCATAAAAAAAATTAATATTGGGTAAGAGGTTTTCTGATACCACTCTTTTTTTAATTGGGTTTGCATTTGTACCATGGCGCAGGAACTTTGAATTGCTTCATGAATGGTAGTGATTGATAGGAAAAAATTGAGATGCTGAGCCATTTTCCCTTTTGAACTTGCTAACAGCAAAGCACTGTAATCCCCATTCTCTAACACCCACTGTTTTAAGATAGAAGGGTCTTCATTCATTATTTTTAACGCCATTTGACATTCATAACCATGTTCTAACAAGGAAGCAAATTGCAACCACTTATGTAGATTAAAGCGTAAGATCGGCTTTCGCATAGGCTTTCGCAATAAGATTGGTTTCCACTCCTTTCTTAATACATTGGTAAATATCTTGATGATTTTCTGGTAATTTTCTTTTTTCAAAAAATGATAAAATAGCTTGTTTTTCCAATATCTCATAAATACAAACTCGTCCCTTTCTTCCTTTTTTTGGATAAATACGCTGATTGGTTACTGCTGTAAGTACTTCTTGTAAGTCTTTTTCTTTCACACCAAAATCAATCATTCGATACAAAGCTTCTTTCGCTGATTTTGCATGCAAAGTAGTAAATACCATATGACCGCTTAATGCACATCGAATTAAAGTTTTGGCTGTTTTCTCATCTCTTACTTCACCAATCATAATAACGTCTGGATCATGCCGAAGAAGTTGTTTAATTCCTTCTTCATAATCAAAGTTCATACGTTCATTAATTTGCAATTGAAGATAATGTTCACTTCGTATTTCAATAGGATCTTCCAATGTGATTACTTTTAGATTGTGATTTTTTGTAATCTGTTCTAAAAGCGCATGTAATGTTGTAGTTTTTCCGCTCCCAGTAGGCCCACTAACAATGATTAAACCACCACGCAAGTCACACCATCGCTGAAAAATTTCGTTTTGTTCTTTCCAACAACTTAATTTATCCACACTAATTTTTTGGTGATTGTTTAAAATACGTAACACCCCTGTATTTACATCAATACTTTGCAAATAAGCAAACCGGAAAAAATATTGTTTTCCTTTGAGTGAATATGAAAAATTACCACTTTGAGGTAACGTATTTCCTAAATCAAGATTAGCGATAAATTTTAAATAATTTAATAATGATGCATCATATTTTTCTTTAATTTCACAAATTCCATTAGCACAACGCATTTCAACTTTTAATTTTTTTTCATTACCATCATTTTGCAACGATAGATGAACATCACTTGCATTATTAATAATTGCTTTTTCTATCAAATTTTCCAGCATCTCGTTCATGAATTTTCCTCCTATTAAAGATATATGCTATCATTAACTAAAATGACGATTAAAAATAAAAAAACTGCAATTTATGCAGTTCTAACGAATTAAATAAGGATTATATAACAT
>JBGUVL010000016.1:0-4848 GCA_045134375.1 Breznakia sp.
AGAGCCAGTGAATGTTGATTCATTATATTTTAAATAAGCCAAAGCTTTTGCTCCATAGACTTTAACATAATCTTGTAATTTATCTAATGTTTTTCTTGAGAATTGATCAGCACTGTTTTTAGCATTCATCGCAGTAATAATTCCCTTACTCTCTAGAACGGATTGGAATACTTTAAATTCTGTGTTCATAAAGATGTCACTAACTTCTTTTAAAGGCATAGCAAAACGTAAGTCAGGTTTATCACTACCATAAGTGTTCATACATTCATCATAAGGAATACGACGGAAAGTTGGTAAATCAATTCCTTTTATTTCTTTAAAGATTTTTTTCATTAATCCTTCTGTAATGTTCCAAATATCTTCTTCCTCAATGAAACTCATTTCAATGTCAATTTGTGAGAATTCTGGTTGACGATCGGCTCTCAAGTCTTCATCACGAAAACAACGAGCAATTTGGAAATACTTTTCGATACCACCGACCATTAGTAATTGTTTATATAATTGTGGAGATTGTGGCAACGCGTAGAATTCTCCCTTATTAATACGACTAGGCACTAAATAATCTCTTGCTCCTTCTGGAGTTGAACGACAAAGAATTGGCGTTTCTACTTCGATAAACCCTAGATCAGAAAGATAATTTCTAACTAACATTGTTACTTTATGACGTAAAATGATATTTTTCTGTAAACAATTTCTTCTTAGATCTAAGTAACGATATTTTAAACGAGTATCTTCTAATGCGTCAGTTTCATCAGCAATTATTAATGGTGTTGTTTTTGCTTCGTTCACAATAACTACATCCTCAACTTTAATTTCGATATCGCCAGTGGGAAGTTTTGGGTTTTTATCTTGACGTTCTACAACAATACCACTCACTTGTAAAATATATTCATTTCTTACCTCGATAATTTTTTTTGCCATTTCTTCATTGAAAACTAGCTGCGTAATACCTTCTCTATCTCGTAAATCAATAAATACTAAAGCCCCAAAATTTCTACGTTTGGCAACCCAACCGCATAAAGTAACTTCTTTGTTTACATCACTTATTCTTAATTCTCCATTATTATGTGTTCGTTTCATACTTTTCCTACTTTCTATTTCTCACAAGAACATGCTTCACATGTACAACCATCATGATGTTCATGATGTTCTTCCATTTCATCAAATAATTGATCCATAGTGGAAATCATATCTTCCCAATGGCACACTACTTGTTTTTGATCTTGAATACGCTTGATCGTAACCGTTCCATTTTCTAAATCTTTTTCTCCTAAAATAACAGCTGTTTTGGCATTCTTTTTATCAACGCTCTTAAATTGTGCTTTAAAGGATCTCCCTAAATAATCACGTTCCGCACGATAGCCATAGGCACGAAGTTCACAAACAATTTCTAAAGCTTTCAACGATGCTTTTTCACTTAAACATAAAACATAGGCATCAATACTATCTTCACTATTTAAATGAATACCTTCTCCTTCTAATGCGATAATGATACGTTCGATTCCCATTGCAAAACCAATTCCGCTTAAGGATGGTCCACCAAAGTATTCCACTAAACCATCATAGCGTCCTCCTGCTAATACCGTAGCTTGAGAGCCCATTTGATCGTTCGTCGAAACTAATTCAAATACGGTATGTGTATAATAATCCAAACCGCGAACTAATCGATCATCAATTTCATAAGGAATTCCTAAGGCATCCAAACCATTGCAAACGGATTTGAAATAAGCCTGACTTTCTTCGTTTAAATAATCACTCATTTTCGGTGCATTCTTCATACAATCTCGCTCATGATCTACTTTACAATCTAAGATTCGCAGAGGATTTTGTTCATAACGACGTTGGCAGTCAGCACACATATCAGCAATATCATTGGAAAAATGTTTTTTTAATGCTGCTTTATAGAGATTTCTGCTTTCATCATCTCCTAATGTATTGATCATTACTTTTAATTCTGTTAATCCTAAAGCGGATACGATGGAATATCCTAAGGCAATGATTTCGACATCCAACATTGGATTTTTAGCACCAATACATTCCACGCCAAATTGGTGAAAAATACGCTGTCTACCTTTTTGAGGACGTTCATAACGAAATTGTGGACCAACATAATACATTTTGGCAGGTAAATCACCTTCCCCAAACATTTTGTGTTGTACAAAGCTTCTAACAACACCAGCCGTCATTTCTGGACGTAAGGTTAATGAATCCTTCCCGTTTATAGAAAATGTATACATTTCTTTATTGACTACATCACTGGAATCATTTTCACGTTTAAAAACTTTGGTATCCTCAAAAATTGGTGTTCTAATTTCTTTATAATCATATAATAAGCAGAATTGGCGAATGACATCTTCTATTTTGTGCCATTTTTCAACATCTTTAGGTAAAATGTCATACGTACCTCTTGGTGTTTGATAACTCATAGTGATTCCTCCTTTTATGAATAAAAAAACGTCCCTATCTCTAAGGACGTAAATACCACGCGTTGCCACCTTAGTTCATATCCTATGATATGCACTCTTATTCCTTTAACGCAGGATGACGGTTGTCATTACAACAACATTCTCCAAAGGCGTCCATTCTATTCTTTTCAGAGAAAACTTTCACCAGCGTTTTCCTCTCTGGACTGAAAAATGAATACAATGCTCTTTTTCTACGAATACATTAAATATTTTATCATTAACAAATTATAATTTCAAATAATTTATAAAATAACACGTTCAACAGAATTGACACTTGTTACTTTTCGTAAGTTTGCCATCAATACATGTAAATGATCTGCATTTTTAACCGTTACCGTTAACTTTGTAGTAGCATTAATTCCATCATCATTGACTTTTGAGTCTACATGTTGTAAACCTACTTTGCATTGCGAAGATACCGTAACAATATCGCTCAACAGGAAGTTTCGATCGGTCGAATAAATCACTAATTTCACTGGATAATTTTTTTCTTGATCGAAATCTTCATCCCATTCAACCGCAATTAAACGATCTTTATATTCCGCTACATTAGGACATTCTTTACGATGAACCTTAACTCCTTGTCCTTTGGTTACATAACCTACGATAGCATCGCCAGGAACAGGAGAACAGCAACTTGCCATTGTAATTTTCATGGAATCAATCCCGGCAACACGAACACCGTATTTTGATGGCATTTTTTTCTTTGATAACATCGATTCCTCACGACTGAATAATTTCATCATTTCTTGATTGTCATAATTAACGCTACCCGTCTTTTGGTGAGTCAATCGTTCAATGACATGTTGTAAGGTAAGTGCTTTACAATAGATTGCATAGAACAATTCATTTCCATTATGTAAATTAAAGTTACCTGCACAGATATCCAGACGCTTATGATCCATGTACTCTTTTGGATCATAATTACGTTTCTTCAATTCTTCCTCAAGAATATCTTTTCCTTTTTCGATTCCCTCTTCTTTCGCTTTCATTTCTTGTTTTTGGAAGTAGGATCGAATCTTGTTTTTCGCATGATTGCTTTTTACAATTTTTAACCAATCTTCACTAGGTTTCGAATTCTTATTTGTCTTTATCGAAACCACATCACCTGTCTTCAAAGGTGTATTCAATGGTACTAAAACACCATTTACACTAGCTCCAATTGTTTGATGGCCAACTTCCGTATGAATGCGATAAGCAAAATCAATTGGAGTAGAACCATTTGGTAAGGCAATTACTCTACCTTTTGGACTCATAACATAGACATTCGCTTCGAATATATCTTTTGATATAATATTCATGAATTCCAAATCATTGCTCTCCGCTTCTTCATTCATTAATGAAAAGTCTCTAAACCAATGTAGTTGTTCTTCAATTTCTTTCTGTTGCGTTTCTTTATGATAGCTATTTTCTTTATATAGCCAATGCGCTGCAACCCCTCGTTCTGCAACGCTATCCATTTCTTCCGTACGGATTTGGACTTCAAAAATATTTCCTTCCCCAGCCACGATTGTCGTATGCAAGGATTGATACATATTCATTTTCGGCATCGCAATATAATCTTTAAAACGTCCTGGAATTGGACGATATTTCGCCTGGATATGGCCTAATATTTCATAACAAGCTTCTTTTGTATCTGTTACAATTCGAATCGCTAACAAATCGAGAATCTCTTCGAAACGTTTATTTTTGGTATTCATTTTTTTATAGATACTGTATAGATGTTTGCTTCTTCCAAAGATACGAAATTGAATATGATGAGCATCTAACATTTCTGATATTTCCTTAATCATATCTTGCACTTGCGCATCACGTTCGCTTTTTCTTTTTTCCACCAAATGTGCAATTTCATAATATTTTTCGCGATTCAGATATTGAAAGCAAAGATCTTCTAATTCATTTTTTATTTCACTGATCCCAAGTCGATGAGCAATAGGTGCATAAACTTCAAGTGTTTCAGCAGCAATTTTTTTCTGTTTTTCCGGTTTCATAAACTGTAATGTCCGCATGTTATGTAAGCGATCTACTAGTTTGATTAAAATAACTCGAACATCTTTTGCCATCGCAATAAAAATTTTACGATGATTTGCAGCTAAATATTCTTTTTCATCATTAAATTTTAAATTACCAATTTTGGTGACGGCATCAACCAAAGTATAAACTTCATCACCAAAACGTTCTTTAAATTCTTCTGGGCTAACATTACAATCTTCTATTACATCATGCAGCAAACCGGCTGAAATCGTCTTTGGTCCAGTATGCATTTGCGCCAAAATTTTAGCAACATGCAAAGCATGAACAATATATGGATCTCCGCTTTTTCGAAATTGGCCTTCGTGTTTTTCAGCCGCAAAAAGATAAGCATTTTTTATAAATGCTATAT
>JBGUVL010000017.1:0-41220 GCA_045134375.1 Breznakia sp.
CTCTCCACTTTTTTATATAAATTAATATCTAGATACATTCCAACGTTACTATCTTGCGACATCCATCCTTTCCAATATTACTTTTCCTATTCCCTTAGAAGTTAAGTAACCTATTATCTAACAATTTCACACGCCATAACAAAATCATAACGTTTTGCCATGTGTTCCTTTGCCTTGTGAATCAACATTTCATCTTGACTAATCGCAAACACAGTACTTCCACTACCAGACATCAATACCGCATCCATTCCCAGTGCTTCCAACTCTTTTTTGATATTCGCAATTATTGGGGTTATCAATAATGCTGGCTGTTCTAACGTATTGCCGATGCACTGACAGAAAGTCTCATAATCATTTTCTTTAAGTGCCTTTTCACACAAATCGACATTGGGATGATCACAATGTTCAAAATCTATCATAGAAAACGCTTTTCCTGTAGACACCCCTTCTTTTGGCTTTACCAACAGCAAGTGGAAAGGGGTGCTAAGGGCAAAACGGCGTACCTTCTCTCCAATCCCCTGTACTCTCGCCACTTCATTGACAACACAAAACGGCACATCCGCTCCTATTTTTTTCGCAATTGTAAGCAACTGCTCTTCTTCCACATGCAAATGGCATAAAGCAACGATTGCTTTTAACATAGCTGCACCATCTGCACTACCGCCGGCTAATCCTGCCTGCATGGGAATTTTTTTCTCTACGATTACTTTGAAATGCTCCTGTAGATGAAATGTTTCCCTCATGATTGCAATTGCTTGATAAATGGTATTTTGCTTTGTCAGTGGAAAGTTTTCTTTGCCACAGATGATTTCATCTCGATCCGATAATGTAATCTCTAACGTATCACATAAGGTAAGAGGTACCATGATCATATCTAATTCATGATATCCATCCTCCCGTTTTCTAACAACATCTAGTGTCAGATTAATTTTCGCATTGGCATTGATTCTCATAAGTAACCTCATATAATTTTAGGAAAGTGGCAAGAGATAACGATTCTGCTCTTGCATTCTCTTGGATGCCTGCTTTTTCTAGATTTCTCTTAGCCAATTCTTTCTCTTTAACAAATGCTCCATAATTATTCAACATTGTTTTACGTCGTTGTTTAAAACATGCTTTTACTAATTCAAAAAAATCACTTTCATTAGGCAATGGTTTTCTATCATGAAACACAAACTGTACCACAGCACTATCGACATTCGGTTTTGGATTAAATACATGACGCGAAATTTTCATGATTGTTTTTACTTCACAGCGATACTGTGTAATCACGCTTAACGCATTATAATCTTTGGTATTTACCTGGGCACTGAACCGATCCGCCACTTCTTTCTGCATCATTACTGTGATCTGTTTAATATCCGATTCACTTTCAAATATTTTAAATAATATTGGTGTCGTAATATAGTAAGGAAGATTAGCAGCAATGACAATATCATTATCTTCTCTTTTGTATTTCTCAACATACCGTTTTAAATCAATTGTCAAAAAATCTTGGTGAATAATTTCTACATTATTACAGTCCGATAGGGTATCTTTCAGCACAGGAAGCAGTCGTTCATCAATTTCAAAAGAAACAACATGTTCTGCATATCGACTTAAAAACTGTGTTAACGCTCCGATTCCCGGTCCGATTTCAAATACCGTACATTTTTTTTCACTCATCGCATTCCGTGCAATTTTTTCTACAATGCTGCTTTCCACTAAAAAATTCTGACCAAAATTCTTTTTTGCATATAAATTATACTTTTCTAAAATTTCTTTGGTCTTTGATGGGGTTGCGATTATATCACTCATAGGCTCTCGATTATCCTTTCCAATTGCTCTTTTGTTATCTGTAACATATTTAGACGTTTCCATAACGTTTTCGCATTGCATTTCCCTAGGAACAATGCATCTCCTATTGCAGCCCGTAATTGAGCGCTTTGTTCACTGCCATTTAGATTTAAATCAATCAAATCCTCTTTTGAAATACTTTCCTTTTCCCATTTATGATACGTTATTAAATGGGACAATGCTTCTTCCAAATCTTCTTTTGATGCATGTTCTATGCCTACCTTTTTGCTGGTTTTTGCTTTTGCTTTCGAAATAAAAGCATTTTTCGCATTTGGTACAATTTCATTAATTTTCTTTCGAATCATTTCCCCAGGATAATCTGGATCGGTGAATACAATAATTCCACGATTTTCATTTACCTGCTTCAACAGCTCCAATGTCGTTTTTGAAAGATGGGTCCCTGAGGTTTCTATTGTATCACAATCAAAATAGCGTTTTAACGTATCGCTATCGTGTTTTCCTTCGACTACAATCACTTCTTTTATTTTCATAGTATTATTTTATCATAGCCTCTCTTTTTTTGACACTTGCTTTTCATTATTTCGAAAAAAGAAAAGACCGTTTCCATTCCAGAAACAGTCAACGTATACAATAATTTCTTTTTTAGTATCCATAGCGTACGATTTTATACGTAGGGCTATAGCCGCGATTGATAGAAATAATATCGCTGTTCTCACTTCCAATGAATAAATCGAAATGATTTAATGTCATTGCGCCTCGATCTAATACCATTGCATAGAAGGATTCGCCTTCTACTAATCCCGCTCCAGAAAAACCGTGATTACTGATTTCCACAATCGATCCCATGGGAATTGATCCATTCGCAGCTACAATATAGTAGCCATCATAAGTAATTCCATCACGCCAAGTTCCATCGCTTTGTTGTACCGATTGAAATGACAACTTGACTCCACTAGCGGTTCCACCATAACCATTAACGTTATAGCAGCCATCGCAATCCGTTCCATACGTTGTAATCTTAGCGAAGATTTCTTCTTGTTTTTCCTCATAGACGCTTTCACTTCCTGTGCGGACTAAACGGTTCATTACAGAAACATTGTTTAAAGATGCCTCATCATCTATTATCATGGTTTCTGCACTGTACTTTGCATTTGTCAGAGTCGATTCCTCACTTGAGGCATGAACATTGCTGACCACTCCCATAATACTTAGGGTAAGGCAAAGCAACAGGAACACGTCATTGGTAATTAGAGAAACTGTTCATCTCTTCATCTGATTTCCTCCTGTACTGTTAGTTTTCCCAAAATTTTCTATCGGATACACTTTGAAAAAACTTTCTACATTCTACCATATGAAAATAAAATTGCAAATATTACTTGTATCCTCCCCCACTTTTCGCCTTTTTTTTGCACTTTTTAGGGAGAACGCATTAAAAAAGGACATTTATCCTGTCATTGACAGGGAAATGTCCTTTTTTTCTAATTGTTATTCTTCATATTGTAGTGCATCTACTCCTTGTGCACCAGAAGAAATACGAATTACATTTTCGACATCGTATACAAAAATCTTGCCATCGCCCATGTTTCCAGTATAAAGTACTTTTCTTGCTGCATCCACAACATCTTGTACCGGAACTTTTGATACAACAATCTCTGCTTTTAATTTTGGCAATAATTGCATATCCACTTTAGCCCCACGATAATAGCTTGTTTGTCCTCTTTGAACGCCACAGCCAAGCACCTTAGTAACGGTCATACCTGTAATACCAATTTCATCCATTGCTACTTTCAACGCATCAAATTTTTCTGCTTTCGTAATAACAACAACTTTTGAAAGTTTTCCTTCTCCCTTAATTACTTTAGTAGGTACCGCATCATCTAATTTAACAGCAGGTGCAGTAGATACCATATTTGCAACACTAGCGCCACCCGCTAATTCTGTTTCTAATGCAAAGCCTGCATAAGCACTTTCTAAGCCATGTTCTAACTTATCTAATCCGATTAATTCTTCTTCTGTTGTAACACGCAAACCAATCGTTTTCTTAATAATATAGAAAGTCAACCCCATCGTAACCGCGGTCCAAGCACCAATCGCCAACAAACCAATGATCTGAGTGATCAAGAAATCAAAACCACCACCGTAGAACAAACCTTGTGCTACCGGCATCGTATCTGTTCCACAAGCAAACAATCCAACACAGATCGTTCCTAGTACACCATTTCCAAAGTGAACGGCAACTGCTCCTACTGGATCATCAATCTTTAATTTGTAATCTAATAACCAAACAAAGAAGATTACTGTAATTCCTGAAAGAAAACCAATACACAGAGCCCCAAATACATCGACCGCATCACATCCGGCAGTAATGGCAACCAAACCAGCCAAAGAGCCATTTAATGACATTGCCACATCTGGTTTTCCATATTTAATCCAAGTGATAATCATAACGGTACAAGTAGCAACCGCTGGAGCTACTGTTGTTGTCGCAAAAATCGTTGCCAATTGAAGTCCATTCGTAGCTGCAGCTCCGTTGAATCCATACCAACCAAACCATAAAATGAAACATCCTAATGCACCAATCGTTAAATTGTGTCCAGGAATTCCGTTTGGACTTCCATCTTTATTGAACTTTCCAATTCTTGGGCCAAGTAATTTTGCACCAATCAATGCAGATAAACCACCCACATAGTGAATGACAGCCGATCCAGCAAAATCATGGAATCCCATTGCTGCTAACCATCCATCCGGTCCCCAAACCCAATGTGCTTCAATTGGATAAACAATCAAGCTAATAATAAAACTATAGATACAATAAGAAATGAACTTTGTACGTTCTGCCATAGCTCCTGATACGATCGTTGCTGCTGTTGCACAGAACACTAAGTTAAACGTGAATGAGGACCAATCAGTTCCCACAAAATTAAACAGTGGATTTTCTCCCCATCCTAATAATCCGTTGGCAAAATCTGCCCCACACAGAAAGCTATAACCAACAATCAGGAATGCTACTGTACCTAAACAGAAATCCATTAGATTCTTCATAATAATATTCCCTGCATTTTTCGCACGCGTGAATCCCGCTTCTACCATCGCAAATCCAGCCTGCATGAAGAATACTAATGCGGCACCAATCAAAAACCAAATGCCAAATACTTCACTTAAAATTTCTTCCATACTCTCTCTCCTCCTTATCCCATTTCCCTGTTTTCAAAAGAAAAGGCGTACTTTTCATCTTTAGATTGATGAAAAACACGCCTTTGTGTCCAAATTCAGGTTCTTGAGGTATACACATCGGTAGAAAAAGGTGCTCAGGATGGACTTCATCCCAAGCACCTTTGCTTGTGTATGGGGATAGTTTAAGACAACAAATTTTCTTTGTCAACCACTTTTTTTCAAAAGTAGAGATGTAATCGCTTACACATCAAATTTGTTGATTTTAATTGCCTTTTATCGAATTATCATACGTAGATAACATCCATTAATGTAAATAATTTCTTTTATGTAAATTGTTTCATCAATATTCTAACAGTTTTCGATAATTATCCCGTATCTGCTTTGCAAGAGATGCTTCCTCCCATTGCAACAACTCGCAAAGCTTTAAAAAAGTATGCTCCACATACATTGGTTCATTCTGTTTTCCTCGAAATGGATGAGGGGTTAAATAAGGACAATCTGTTTCTACTAAAATGCGACTTTTATCACATACTTGAGGAACCTCATTCAATCCTCTTGCATTTTTAAATGTAAGTGGCCCTGCAAAAGAAAGGTAGCCTCCCATTCGCATAATTTCTTGCGCCGTTTCTTTGCTTCCACTATAACAATGCATCAAAAACTTTGTCTTACAATAGGTTTTTAATATATCTAAGGTATCTTTTGTCGCTTCTCTCATATGGATTAAAATAGGAATTCCATATTGATTCGCTAATTTGATTTGTCGAATAAAGCCTTCTTTTTGAATCTCTCTTGGAACATTATCCCAATGATAATCCAGCCCAATCTCACCAAGAGCTACGATATCTCGATTTTTAATCAATTGTTCTAAGCGTACATAATCTTTCTCTTCGAAATCATATAAGTCACATGGATGGAATCCCATCGCTACATCGATTTCATCATACTGTGTCTGCAATGTTTTGGCACGATCATATTCATCAAAATGCGTTGCGACAACAAGCATTTTCCCTATGGAATGTTGCCTCGCATTTTCTATTACTTCATCAATTCTTTCATACAATTGATCACAAACAATATGACAGTGTGAGTCAATTAATTGATAACTCATCATTACCCCTCCCATTCGTAGTAAAAAATATCCATCTTTTTTTCAAAACCGAGTTTTTGAGCTAATGCATAGCTAGCTTGATTGAAATCATCACAACGATACATACAGATGCCTCTTTGTTGAATCGCCCACTCACTATTATTCGCCACTAACAATGACGCAATCCCCTTTTGTCGATAAAAGGGATGAACCAGCACTGCTACATCATATATGCCACAGATTTCTACCAATGACGATATCCCTACTAATTTTCCATTCAAAAAAGCTCCTAGTGCATGAAAATCATAAGCATTTAACTCCGCAAGCACTACCTCTTTCGCATCGCATTGTTGTTTTAATTCAATGACTTGTTCTTGATCCAACGCATTCAGTAGTCTTATTTCAATTGGCAATTGGTTAGGCAGAGATGGAGCCATGGTACAAAATAAATAATACTCTTTTCGTTCTTGAAACGCAGGAAAGTTTCTTTTGATGCACATCGTGATTGTCTCTAAATCTTGTAGTGTTGTTGGAATACAGCGATAGGGCGCTTGATAGGCATAGCCATTTCGCCATACATATAAAATAACTTGGGCTTTTCGTACCTTTTGAAAAAGTGGTTTCCCACTTCGATGTGATTTCGAAAAAATAGTAGCGATTAAATGTTCGATCACATTACTTTTCGTGATTGTTTCCATTATCTTATTATACGTGTTCCATGACTATCCGTCAAAATGAAACACGATTTTTGATTTCAATTACAGTGTACTCAAAATATTATTTCACAACGATTCGTAACATCACTTTTTACTTTGATAAGATCTTACTTTTCTACAATAAACCTTTCTTCCTTTGCATCTCGCCTTATAAAATGTTCAATTTGTGATGTTTTTCACAATAAAATTGATTAAAAAATACAAAAGCGATATGTGAAACCATGAACAAACGGTTCCATTCCTGATTATTTTGCCTTTTTTTTGTAGATTTTTCTTATGTTATTCATTTTTTTATTAAAAAAGTTAAAAAATCATTGTGAAGGAAACCGTTTTCTTTCACAATGATATTGATGTTGTAGTATAATAAAAATGAAAAACAGAGCAATTCTTTGAATATAACTACAATAGGAGAAACAACATGAAAAAAAAGACGGCTACTTTTTTAGGCGGAATTCATCCTCCTGACAAAAAATCCCTCAGTGCAGAAAAAAACATTCAAACACTACTACCGAAAGAAGAATTAATCTTCCCCCTTTCACAACACATCGGAGCGCCTGCCATTCCCATTGTTGCGATTGGCGATTCGGTTAAGATTGGCACTAAAATCGCAGAAGCAAATGGTTTTGTTTCCGTTCCTATTCACGCAAGTGTTTCCGGCAACATCAAAGCGATACAACCACATCGTTTAATGAACGGTACTTTACAGGAATGCATCATAATCGCCAACGACCAACGATATGAAAGCGAAAACTATGTTTACCAAGATGCGAGCGAGTTATCAAACGAAACGATCCTCGGGCGCATTAAAGAAGCTGGTGTTGTTGGTATGGGAGGTGCTGGTTTTCCAACTCATGTGAAGCTTTCCATCAAAGAACCAGATAAGATTCACCATATTCTAATCAACGGCGCAGAATGCGAACCTTACCTGACCAGTGATTATCGTTTGATGTTAGAACAAGCAAAGACGCTTATCAAAGGAATAAAAATCGTTTTGCAGTTATTTAAAAAAAGCGAGGCTTACCTTTGCATCGAAGATAATAAACCAAACGGAATTCAAACATTACAAAAATTATGTGAAAATGAACCACATATTCATGTACAACCGCTCAAAACGAAATATCCACAGGGTGGCGAGCGCTTTTTGATCAAAGCTGTGATAGGGAAAGAAATTAACACTACCACATTACCCGCTGACATTGGTTGCATCGTTGATAACATCGCTACAATGATTGCGATTTATGATGCTGTCTGTTTTCAAAAACCACTAACCCATCGAGTAGTGACAGTAAGTGGGGAAGCCATTCATGAAGCTTGCAATTACTATGTCCCTTGTGGCATCCGGGCAAAAGAATTGATCACGGCAAGTGGCGGTTTTGATTGTGAGGTAGAAAAACTAATTTCCGGTGGTCCCATGATGGGCACTGCCATGTTTGACGATGATGTTCCCATCACGAAAACAAATGGTGGTATCATTGCATTAGCGAAGGATGAAATCGCATTGCAGGAAGAAATGAATTGCATTAACTGTGGACGCTGCGTCAGTGTTTGTCCAGAAAAATTGATTCCATCTCGCTTATCTTTTTTTGCTCGCAAAGAAAACCAAGAAAGTTTTCAGAAATGGTATGGCATGGAATGTGTAGAATGTGGCTGTTGCAGCTACATTTGCCCTTCCCACCGTTCCCTTACTCAAAACATTCGCTATATGCGACAGAAAATACTAAAAGAACGGAAAAAAGCTAGCGCAAAAGGAGGAAAAACCGCATGAAAAATAAGATCCATGTATCATCATCACCGCATATCGTAACACGAAAAAATACTCCTTATTTGATGCGAATGGTGCTGTTGGCTTTGACCCCTGCCGCTTTCTTTAGTCTAATCAATTTTGGTTGGCGTGCTCTTTTCATCATCTTGATATCAATGCTTTCCTGTGTTCTTTGGGAAGCGATGATGAATGCCATTTTGCACAAAAAAAACAGCATCTATGATGGCAGTGCTTTCGTCACAGGTTTATTACTCGCTATGAATCTTCCTGTTTCTGCTCCCTGGTGGCTTCCTATCATCGGCAGTGCATTTGCGATCGTTATTGTCAAAATGTTATTTGGTGGACTTGGACAAAATGTCGTCAATCCGGCTTTAGCTGCGAGATGTTTTTTATTGATTTCTTTCGCTGGTTATATGTGTGATTTCAGTGGCGCTACTCCTTTATTGGGATCCATTGACGCCATGGCTAGTGCTACCCCACTCGCCATTATGAAAGAAGGAGCAAACATCTCCTTATGGCATTCTTTTCTAGGTTTTACCTCAGGAACCATTGGAGAAACTTCCACTTTACTGTTACTTATGGGAGGTCTTTTCCTTTGCTTCACTCATGTCATTGATTGGCGAATTCCGGTTAGTTATCTCACCAGTTTCGCAATCTCCATTTTACTTTTGGGTAGTCCTACTTTTGATTTCTATTTTTTAGCTTGCCATTTATGTAATGGTGGCATCATGCTTGGTGCTTGGTTTATGGCAACTGACTATGTAACTAGCCCAATCACCCCAAAAGGCCGCCTTCTATTTGGTATCCTATTAGGTATATTGACCGCATTATTCCGTATCAACAGTATTGAAGGTGTCTCTTATGCTATTTTATTTGGTAACCTACTTGTTCCTTTGATTGAAAAAGTAACGATAAAAACAGCTTTTGGAAGACGAGGTGATTCCCATGCGTAAAATCTTGTATGAAGCACTAATTTTAATGTTGATCACATTTACCGCCGGTCTTTTATTAGCTTACGTTCACGAAATTACATTACTTCCCATTCAGCAACAAGAACTTTTAACAAAGCAAAAAGCAAGCCAAGAAGTTTTCGAAAATGCCGATCATTTTGTAGAAGATAACACCATTATTAATCGTCTACAAAAGCAAGTAGCAAAAGAATACGATGCCGTTTTGATCGAACATATATTTTACGCTTTTGATCAAAACAACCACCCACTCGGTTATGTCCTGCAAATCATGGAAAAGGAAGGATATGGTGGTGATATCGTCTTTCTTATGGGAATACAAAACGATGGAACATTGAATGGAATCTCTTTCCTTTCCCTTTCTGAAACGGCTGGTCTAGGAATGAAAGCAGATACCGACGATTTTAAACAGCAATTCAAAGGCATCCGTACAGAAACGATTACTTATACCAAACAAGGAGCCCAATCATCCAATGAGATTGATGCGATTAGCGGTGCAACAATTACAACAAAAGCGGTAACCAAGGGTGTCAACGCTGGTTTCTATGCATATCGTTATTTATTAAAGGAGGCAGCAAAATGAAAAAGGATACTCCATTAGAACGCTTATACAACGGCATCATAAAAGAAAATCCAACCTTTGTCCAACTGCTAGGAATGTGTCCTACTTTGGCAGTTACTACTTCCGCTATGAATGGTTTAGGAATGGGATTAACAACAACGATTATTTTGACGATGTCTAATTTTCTCATTTCTTTATTGCGTAAAATCATTCCTGACACCGTTCGAATGCCTGCTTACATTGTAGTCGTTGCTTCCTTAGTAACAATCGTTCAATTTTTATTGCAGGGATTTGTACCAAATTTGTATGAGTCTTTGGGTATTTACATTCCACTCATTGTCGTCAATTGCATTATTTTAGGAAGAGCCGAAGCTTATGCTTCCTCTCATAACATCATTCTCTCTTTGTTTGACGGAATCGGAATGGGAATTGGTTTTACCATTGGTTTAACAAGTATTGGCATGGTCCGTGAACTGCTAGGAAGCGGTGCATTATTCCAAATCCAACTACTGCCAAAAAGCATCCCTACTGCAACTATATTTATCTTGGCTCCTGGTGCATTTCTAGTATTAGCATTTTTGATCGCTTTCCAAAATCATTTTAAAATTGGTAGTGCTAGAAAACAACGAACCAATTGTACCAATCCATCCTGCATGAATTGTCATAATCCATTATGTCATGCAGCCAAGAAGGAGGAATTATAATGAAAGAACTACTCATGATTGCAATCAGTTGCGCCTTTGTTAACAACGTTGTTCTCAGTCAGTTTATGGGATTATGTCCTTTTCTAGGCGTATCCAAGAACATTAAAACAGCAGCAGGTATGGGCGGTGCCGTCATCTTTGTCATGGCCATTTCCTCTTTCATCACTGCGCTTATTTACCATTTTATTCTTGTTCCTACCAATCTCATTTATCTGCAAACCATTGTTTTTATTTTAGTAATAGCCGCTTTGGTCCAACTAGTCGAAATGTTTCTTAAAAAGAATATCCCTGCGTTATATCAAAGTTTGGGTGTGTATCTTCCTTTGATCACCACCAATTGTGCCGTTTTAGGTGCTGCTTTAACCAATGTACAAAACAATTATGATATTACACAAAGTGTGGTTGCTGGTATTGCAAGTGCCTGTGGCTTTAGTATCGCTATTATCATAATGGCAGGTTTACGAGAAAAAATTGCAGATAATGATATTCCAGAGGCATTTCAAAATATGCCGATCACTCTATTAATTGCAGCTCTCATGTCAATTGCCTTTTTTGGCTTTTCATCTTTGCTTTAGGAGGAAAATAAAATGATAACAAATTTGATAACTGCTACTCTTTTGGTTGCTGGCATCGGCTTACTGATTGGCCTTCTTCTAGGCGTTGCCCAAAAGAAATTAGCCATCGAAAGCAATCCTACTGAAAATGCTATTCGAGCTGCTCTTCCTGGCAATAATTGTGGAGGCTGTGGATATCCTGGTTGTGACGCTTTGGCAGCCGCAATCGCTTGCAAAAAAGCGCCGACTGCCGCTTGTCCCGTGGGAGGAAGTGTGAGCGCCAAAAAAATTGCTGAAATCATGGGAGAAAAAGTAGAAGATCGCCGCCGTATGGTTGCTTTTGTTCATTGTAGTGGCGATTGTGATAAAAGCAATCAACAATATGAATATTATGGAACCTATAATTGCGCTATGCTTGATACTATCCCAGGAAAAGGCAGTAAGATTTGTGATAGCGGTTGCCTGGGTTATGGAAATTGTGTTCGATCATGTCCTTTTGATGCCATTCACATCATCAATGGAATTGCTGTAGTAGACAAAGAAAAATGTAGAGCTTGTCGAAAATGTATGAGTGCCTGCCCAAAGCATCTGATTTCGCTTGTTCCTTACGATAGTAACGTAGCGGTTGCTTGCTCTTCTTCACAACGTGGAAAAACCGTAATGAATGCTTGTAAAGCAGGCTGTATCAGTTGTACGAAATGTGAAAAGGTTTGCCCAAATAAAGCGATTACACTATTTAATAATATTCCTATGATCGATTATGATTTATGCGATGACTGTCAGACTTGCAAAGAAGCTTGTCCACGAAAAGTCATTCACTAAAATGTAGTATATGATACAATGATTTTATGAAAAAAAATTATGTTATCATCGTAATCCTATTATCCTTTGCTTTGGCAGGCTGTCGTACAACAATACCGTCTGCCAGTGTCTCTGCTTTTTACTTTGATACTTCGATTTCCATAACCATTTACGATGCCAATTGTGAAGAACTACTTCAACAGTGCCTTGACCAATGCGAAGAAATGGAAAAAATATTTTCAAGAACGCGAAGTGATAGCGAATTATATGCACTCAACCATCGAACAAGCAATTGCATTACGATCTCTGATGCATTGTATACCGTCATAGAAAAAGGATTAATCGCTTATGAAATCAGCGAACATCATTTTGATATAACCACCGGATTGCTCCTTGAACTTTGGAACTTTAACGGTGCAGATCCCCACACCCCTAAGGACAGCGACATTCAAGAAGCCTTACGTCACACAGGAAGTGATAAAATAAGTTTACATAAGAATCAAATTATATTTTATGATAACCAACTACAGCTTGATTTAGGAGCCTTAGCGAAAGGATATATTGCGGATGAATTAGCACACTACCTTCAATCTAAAAAGGTAACAAATGCATTGATCAACCTTGGAGGCAACATCATTACCATTGGGACAAAACCGGATGGAAGCAAATGGAAAATCGGAATACAAAAACCATTTGGCGCTCAAGGAGAAAGCATCACCACGATAGAAAGTGAAAATCAAAGCATTGTATCTTCTGGGATTTATGAACGTTGCTTTAGTGAAAACAATATCTTTTATCATCATCTATTAGATGCAAAAACAGGTTATCCAATGAACAACGAATTATATCAAGTTACGATTCTATCTTCTTCCTCATTGGATGGTGATATGCTCAGCAGTGTCGTCTATCTATTAGGAAAAGAAAAGGGCATGGCTTATATCGAATCCCTTAACAATGTTGAAGCCCTCTTGATTGACTCAAAGCAACAATGTTATGAAACGAAAGGATGGCCACAATGAAAAAAAAGGATTACTATATGATAGTACTTCTAATTTTGCTGATCATCGTAAGCGCAATGATTATTTTCCTCATTAGGAGTCCATCTGAAAATGTTGTACTTCAGATTCAAGTCGACCACAAAATCTATGGTGAATACTTATTATCAAAAGATCAAACCATTGCAATCAATGACACCAATGTCTGTATCATAAAAAATCAACAAGTCAGTATGATTCAAGCGGATTGTCCAGATCAAATTTGTGTTCACAGCAAAGCCATTGGAAACGAAGGTGGTACCATAATCTGTATGCCAAATCATGTAATCTTAAAAATCATCACAAAAGAAGTGTCCACAGATGCTATCGCATCATAAAGGAGCAAACTATGACAAAACGTTCGTACATTATCCATCGATTATGCCATCTTTCGTTTTGGACCGCCGTAGCATTATTGCTTGGTTATATCGAGTCTTTCATTCCATTTTATCCAGGTATCGCCGGCATGAAACTTGGTTTGCCTAATCTTGTTATTGTGGTTTTGCTTTCTTATGCCTCATGGAAAGATGCACTTTATGTCAATTTATTACGGATTTTGCTCAACGGTTTCTTATTTGGTAATGGCTATAGCATTCTTTTTTCCTTAAGTGGAGGATTGCTAAGTTTATTGATCATGAGCCTATTTCATCACTGGCAATTTCATATTTACAACGTAAGCATAGCCGGCGGGATCTGCCATAATTTAGGACAAATTTTTATTGCGATAGTACTTACTTCAACCCCACAGCTTCTTTACTACTTCCCTTTCTTAATCATCTGTGGTTCATTGTGCGGTTTATGTAATGGAGCAATCGCAAAAACACTACTCGCACATTTACCAAATCAAATAACACGACATTGAAATCTTACTTTTATTTTGATAAGAAAAAATCACCATTGTTATGGCATCCGTTTTATTGATTTCAAATGGTTGTTCTAGCAAGCAAAAAGTAGTTTCACAAACGATCAAAGATAAAACAAGTTTAGAATGATGAAATGTGGCAGAATAGGATTTAGAAATTGCTATTGCTACAAAAAATGGTAACGTCAAAGGTGTCACTTAGGAAGCGAATGGAACCTTAGAAAATTATGGTTACCAGTACGAAAAATTTATATTTCTATCATTTTCTGATTAACAAAAAAAGAGTCATTCCATGGGTTTTTATGATTTCTATCAATCATACTTCCCATTTCGATGACTCTTTTTATTTTCCTAAACAAAAATTTGAGAACAAAGCATCCAGCAAATCATCCCTGCTTACTTCCCCTACGATTTCCTTCATATGCGTATAACAACTTTGCAGATCAATTGTTACTAAATCTAATTCCATTCCGCTATTCATTGCTTCCATCGCCTGCTCCATATGCATTCGTGCTTGATTCATTAAAGCTATTTGACGTTCATTTTGAAGGGTTGGTTGTGATAATGCAATCTTATGCTGCGCATACAATTGATTAATTTTATTGATTAGGGGTTCTATCTCTTGATTTGCTGCACTGATCCACAATTTATCTACTTTTTTATCTACCACTCGATCGGCTTTATTATAAACTTGTATCGTTATCTTATCTTTTGTTAAATCCATTAACTCTTGATCTTTTTCATCCAAAGAGGTGCTTCCATCGAGCATTAAAATGACCAAATCCGCTTCTGCAATAGCCTGTCTGCTTTTTTCAATACCAATCTGTTCTACCAAATCATCACTTTCTCGAATCCCTGCCGTATCAATTAAATGTAATGTTACTTCATCCAATTGTACGCTGCCTTCCACAATATCACGAGTGGTTCCGGCAATATCGGTTACGATCGCCTTATCTTCCTCTAACAACGCATTTAACAAAGATGATTTACCAACATTCGGTTTTCCAACAATGGCTGTTTTAATCCCTTCTCGCATAATTTTTCCGCTTCTAGCTTTTCGCAGTATCGCATTAATGTCTTGTAACCACTTTTGGCATTTCGGCATTACACTTTCTTTTGTTAACATTTCCACATCATCATATTCAGGATAATCAATATTTACTTCAATATTTGCAATAATATCCAATAGTTCATCAATAAATGGTTGTATCAATTTTGAAACACTACCTCGAATCCCATTCATCGCCAACCTTGACGCATTTTCATCTTGGGCAACAATCATATCATTGATTGCCTCTGCTTGCGTCAAATCCACTTTACCATGTAAAAAAGCACGTTGTGTAAATTCTCCTGGATGTGCCATTCTTGCACCGTTTTCTAAACAAAGCGTCAGAATCTGTTTCGTAATATAAATACCCCCATGACAATTAATCTCAACACTATCCTCTCCCGTATAGCTTTTGGTATTTTTAAATACACTGATTAAAACTTCATCCATATATCTGCCATCTTTTGGATCAATAATATAAGTATAGGAAATCGTATTTCCCTCTTTCTTTGTTAAGTCACATTGGCAAATTTTATTCGCTACAAGAATTGCATCTTCTCCACTAATTCGAATAATACTTATCGCTCCTTCCGCTAGTGGGGTTGCAATTGCCGCAATGGTATCAAACAGCATCTCACATTTCCTTTCTTTATAAAAATATTTTAATTATTATACCATAGTTAGGAAAAATAAATAATACTTGTATTATCTTTAATAACAAGTATACTTTTTGAGGAGTGTGATGAAATGAAATATGATGTTATTATTGTAGGCGCTGGTCCTGGTGGTATTTTTTCAGCGTATGAACTAACCAAACGAAACGCAAACTTATCTATTTTGGTATTAGAAAGTGGACATCCATTAGAAAAAAGAAAATGTCCTATTGATGGAAAAAAAATAAAAAAATGCATCAACTGTAAGCCTTGTGCCATTATGAATGGTTTTGGTGGGGCTGGCGCATTTAGTGATGGGAAATATAACATTACCAATGAATTTGGCGGTAACCTTTATGAATATGTAGGAAAAAAAGAAGCTCTCGATTTAATGAACTATGTTGATGAAGTTAATATTACTCACGGAGGAGAAAAAGCAAGAAAATTCTCTACTGCGAATTCTGAATTAAAAAAGAAATGCCTACAAAACGATTTACATTTGCTGGATGCAAGTGTCCGTCATTTAGGAACGGATATCAATTACATTATATTAAATAATTTATATAAAGAACTAAAAGAGAAAGTTACCTTTCAGTTTTTATCTCAAGTTAATGCAATTTCTCACGAGGAAGATGGTACTTATTGTGTTCATTGTGATGATCAAAATTATGTAAGCCACCGTGTGATCGTCAGTACGGGACGAAGTGGCAGCAAATGGATGCAGAAGATTTGCAACCATTTGCATTTAAATACAAAAAGCAATCGTGTTGATATTGGAGTTCGTGTTGAAATACCAGCTGCTGTTTTTGAACACATTACCGATGAAGTTTACGAAAGCAAAATTGTTTATCGTACTCAGAAGTTCCAAGATTTAGTGCGTACTTTCTGTATGAATCCAAAAGGTGTTGTAGTAAGCGAGAACACAAATGGAATCATAACAGTGAATGGGCATTCTTATGAAGATGAAGAACGATTTACGGAAAACACCAATTTTGCGTTATTGGTATCCAATCATTTTACTGAACCATTTCGAAACAGCAATGAATACGGGGAAAGCATTGCGCGCTTATCCAACATGTTAGGTGGTGGTATTATCGTACAACGTTTTGGCGATTTGATTCGCGGACAGAGAAGTACCCCAAGTCGTATCGAAGGAAGCTTTTTAACACCGTCATACGACGCCACCCCAGGTGATTTAAGCTTAGTCATCCCAAAACGCCAAATGGATGATATCATCGAAATGATTTATGCACTAGATAAAATTGCTCCAGGAACAGCGAGCGATGACACTTTATTATATGGAGTAGAAGTTAAATTCTATAATATGCAAGTGGAAGTAGATAATAATCTAGAAACAACTCATAAAGGATTATATGTAATTGGCGATTGCAGCGGAGTTACGCATTCTCTTTCTCACGCAAGCGCTAGTGGCGTCTATGTAGCCCGAAAAATAGTAGAAGAAACCACAAAATAATAATTATCGAAGCCTCTGATTCGACTCGTTTTCTGTTGAAAAATGTCAAATAATTGATACAATTAAAGTAACAAATATTTGCAAAAAAATTGTTTTGCAAACAGAAAGGGTAGGTATATAATATGAAAAAACTATTAGCATTAGCTTTGGCTGCAATTACGTTAACAGCCTGTGGTTCTGGAAGCAAAGAGGTAACAAAAACTTGCAGCTATGAAGAAAGTGGAATTAAAGCAAGTGTAACTGCAACGGCACCAGCAGAAGACAAGAATGTTACAAAAATGAAGATGAATGTAGAAGCACCTTATGATGCAATGGGAATTACCGCAGATGGTTTAAGCGACGATCTCAAAGAAGCCTTCTCAGATTATCTTTCTTCTATTTTTGTTTCTAGTGTTGGTGTAGAAGATGATGATGTTAGTGTTGATGCAAAATGGGATGACAAAGGACTAAAAATGGAAATCGCATTCAAGGATGCCGCATTGAAAGAAGCAATCGGAGATGAAGATGCTACCATGAAAAGTTTTGTTGAAGCAATGGAAGAAGCTGATTTAACTTGTAAATAATATTATAAAAAAAGAAAAAAACAGGGTTCCCTGTTTTTTCTTTTGTAGTCATATAAAATAAAGCGTTTACTAATCGTAAAAAAAGACTCCAATACTCGCTTTTGCTTTTCCCTATTCGTTAGTGAAACTGCATTAGCAATAGCGCTTTTTCTGACCGTGTTTTCGATTTCGATAATAGCAATAACCAATCGTCGATCCAATGAGTACCACGGCTATGAATAACACGCACAGAATTCCTTTTCCTGAAAGAATATTCACTTCATCCATCCAGCGAATTGGAATGCTATCTTCTTTGTCTTGGCGATATAACGCAGTCATATCTTGATAACCTTCTTTGTCTATTGCCTTGAAATACACAAGTTGATATTCCCCATACGAAACTTTCATTTCGTCATTTTTTACTTTTCCTTGCGATTGAATTATGACTGTCTCTTGTGCTTGGACCGTATCTTGCTTTTCATTATTTTCATTTAGAAATTGTAAATCATTATTTTGCAACGACAGCAATGTTACACCTTTTCCTAATGCCACAAAATCGCTTTGATAACAATCATTCTTTTTTTCTAATACGATGAATGGTTTCGATATTTCAACATTTTCAAATGGAATGCTCCATGCGCTAAATAGTAACGCTTGTAAATAACTACTCCTCTCTTTTAATTCCTGTTTCTTGTCTTGGATATCATTAACCTTTTGCCATTGGATGGCTAGCCAAAGTGCCCGCTGCGTTTCTTTTTTCGCACTCAGTTTATCCATTTTATATTTTTCTTGAAATCCATATCCATTGTAAGGATATCCTAAATATAGAATCATTTTGATCCGATTAACACATACTTTATCTAATGGTAATTCGTTTTCGGATAATCGCTTGTATTGTATTGTCGTTCCTTCTTGCTGATAGGGTGGCTGTTGAAATCCTTTCTGTAGACAAAACACCAAAATTTCACCTTCTTTTTTATTATGAAGATAAAAACTATCACTGCCATCTTCTTCTTTCACTGTATAGGCATAATAATTTTCGTCATAAGCCAATATAGGTGATGAAAAAGCAAAAAGAAACAAGCAGATTAACCATTTTATTTTTTTCATTTTACCCCTCCTGCTTTACATTATGTAGCCAAAAAAGTATCGTTTGGTCATCTAGCGCAGAAACCAGCATTTCTCCCATCTACTTATTTCCCATAAAAAAGAGTAAACTTATTTGTTAATAAGGTTTCTATTCTTGTGAAGAAGGAAGCAAAATGATAGAATAATAACCATGAAAGAAGGGATGATGATGAATCGATTCTGGGGACATCTTTCCACAATTACAAAACACAAGTTTTATGTTACTGTATTATGCTTTCGCTGTGGTTTATACAAGCAAGGATTGCTTCACGACCTATCAAAATACTCTTGGGTGGAATTTCGTGCTGGTGTAAAATATTTCCAGGGAAATCGTAGTCCCATCGATAAAGAGAAAGAAGTACTAGGCTATTCCAACGGTTGGCTTCATCATAAAGGAAGAAATAAACACCATTGGGAATATTGGTTGGATAATGGAATGGGCGGGATTCACCCTGTAGAAATGCCAGTCAATTATGTAGTAGAAATGTTTTGCGATCGCGTCACTGCTTCTAAAATTTACCAAAAAGATAAGTATACCGATCATAGTGCACTTGATTATTATATGATGGGCAGAAATCGTATCATGATCCATCCTAATACCGATCAGTTGATCCACCACCTATTGACTTATTTAAGTGAACACGGATTAGAGGAAAGTATTCATTATATTCGAAAAGATATATTAAAAAATGAGTAGCTATGAAACGGAACCCAAATTATCTATCCAATAAATTGGGCTCCGTTCATACGACTACTCATTTTGATAAACGCACTTACCTCCGACAAAGGTTTTTACAACCTCCATATTAGTATTCATGACACAAAGATCGGCATCTTTTCCAATCGCAATAGTACCTTTTTGATCATCGACTTGTGCTAATCGCGAAGGATTCACACAACCCATTTGTACAATTTCATTCATCGTACAACCACTAATTTCTCGCATCAATTTCGCTGCGTCATTCATCCCGATGCAAGAACCAGCGATTCTACCAGTATCTATCACACGTACAAATTTTCCTTGTTTTCGACATCGCAGGTTACTAAACGTATATTCTCCATCTTCACAACCTTTCCCTAGCATTGCATCTGTGATTAACACCAAACGTTTTGCCCCAAAGCAACGATAGGTTGCTAATACAACATCCCGATCAACATGAAAACCATCACAAATCAGTTCACAAAGCATATCACTTTCAATCATTGCGGCGCTCACGCAGCCTGGATTGCGGTGCAAATGCTGACTCATCGCATTATAGAGATGAGTAAAACCCTTTGCTCCACATTCCTTTGCAATGCGAACATCTTTTGGCTTCGCATTGGTATGTCCCAACATTATCGTTATCCCTTGTTTTGTTGCATATGAAATAAAGGAATCCATCCCCGCTATTTCCGGTGCAACCGTCATGATTCGAATACGATGATGAGAATGTTTTATCATTTCATCAAGTTCGTTCATACTTGGATTTCGTAATGCTTCTTCATCCATAACCGCCTTATATTCTTTACTTAGATAAGGTCCTTCTTCATGGATTCCTAAATAGTTCGCTCCCTTTTGCGGAGTATGCGCTTGTCCTAGACCTTCTAACACTTTCAGCATAGGATCTTGTGGTAACACCGTCAAAGAGGCCATAAAAGAGGTACATCCATCCTTTACCAAATTCCAACTAACCGCATTGATCGAATCTTGCGTACCTTCAATCAAATCTTTTCCCATTGCTCCATGAATATGAATATCGATAAAGCCTGGTAAGACATAATTCCCTTGGACATCAACAAATTCCGCATCTAAAATTTCTACTTCATGTTCATAAATCGCTACTATTTTCCCATCTTCCAATACAATCGTACCATTTTCTATTTTCTGCTCTTCATCTAGAATCAATGTGCCATTATAGATTACTGTTTTCATAAATTCCTCCATTTTCTTTCATCATATCATAACTTATAAAAAAAGGAAGAAGCTCGTTGCTACTCTTCCTCTAAACAATGAATCAATTCTAAAATTCGATTTAAATCATCTACTCCATGATAATGAATCGTAAGTTTTTTTTCATCCACATTAACTTTTGTTTGTAGTTTATTCTCCATTATCTTTTCCACATTTAAATAAGCACTATCTTTTGTTTTTTCTGGTTTCTTTTCCTTTGGTTGATGATAATCTTTCACTAGTTTTTCTACCGCACGAACACTCAATTTATCCTTGATTGCCTGTTTTGCTACTACCATCATATCTTCTTCACAATCCAATGATAATAAACTTCTAACATGTCCCATAGACAATTGTTTCTTTAATACAAAATCTTGAATCTTTGCTGGTAGTTTTAACAATCGCAATGTATTGGCAACATGTTCACGACTTTTTCCAATTCGCTTTGCTAATTCTTCTTGTGTATAATTTAACTTATCAATCATTTTCGCATAAGCTTGTGCCTCTTCGATAACATTTAGATCTTCACGTTGAATGTTTTCTAACAGCGCAATTTCCATCATCTGCTTATCATCAAATTCCACAATAATTGCTGGGATTTCTGTTAATTCTGCCATTTTAGAGGCTCGTAAACGTCTTTCTCCCGCAATTAATTCGTATCCTTTGATCGCTTTTTTTACTAAGATTGGTTGAAAAACACCATGTGTTTTGATGGAATCACTTAATTCCTGTAATTTTCCTTCGTCAAACTCTTTACGTGGTTGATAAGGGTTTGCTTTTACTTCACTTACTGGGATCGTTGTGACATCACTGACCCCTTCCATTTTTTTGTTTCCTTTTTGGATATCTTCTAACACATCATTGACGCTTTCGCCAAAAATAGCAGCTAAACCATCGATATCATCCAATCCTTTACCTAATTTTCTTGCCATAGTTCTCTCCTATTTCACATTTGCTTTCATCACTTCATTAGCTAGTCCAGCATAAGCTTTCGCTCCTTCACAACGGACATCATATTCAAAAATTGACATACCTCGACTTGGTGCTTCACTCAATCGGATATTTCTTGGAATATAATGCTTATATACTTTATCCTTAAAATGTTTCATTACTTCCTGCTGTACCTCTAATGATAATTTCGTTCGAGCATCAAACATTGTCAAAACTACGCCTTCAATCATCAAATTCTTATTGAACAACTGTTGTACTAAACGAATGGTTAAAAGCAGCTGCATCACACCTTCTAATGCATAATACTCACATTGCACCGGTATGATGACAGAGTCTGCTGCCGTTAATGCGTTCGTATTCAACAATCCTAAAGATGGTGGGCAATCAATAATAATAAAATCATACTTGTCTCTTACCATATCCAATTTGCGTTTTAGCAGTTCTTCTTTTCCTGTTTCATATTTTGCCATTTGTAAATCAGCTCCTGCTAATGAAATATTGGCAGGAATGATATCAATTGGTGGATTGTTTACTTTTACAATCACATCTTCCGGATTGCAGTCTTCCATTACTAAATTGTATACGGAAAGCTTTTCCTTGTTCGTTTTCGCTCCAACGCCAGCCGTTGCATTCCCCTGTGGATCAAAATCTACAAGCAGTACTTTTTTCCCTAGATAACCTAATCCAGATGCTAAATTAATACTGGTTGTGGTCTTCCCTACACCACCTTTTTGATTTGATATCGCTATCACTTTTGCCATTGATTACACACCCTTTACTTCTTTATTCTTACTTCTATTGTGACGTATTCATCATCATCACGTTCTTTATAATCCACTTTGATCCCCGTTCTTTCTACCATTGTCGCTGCCTGCTTAATAGTATTTAAAGCCACTTGAACATTTCTGGAATACCCCTTTGATTTTGCTTTCTTTTTTGGTTTTAATCGACGAACCTTTTGCTCCGTCTGTTCAACATTCAAACCATCTTTTAATACACTTTCCAATATTTTATTTTGCTCTTCACTAGTCAAAGAAAGCATCGCTCTCGCATGTCTTTCTGAAATTTGTTTGCTTTCTACGGCTTTCTGAATATTATCATTCAAATTCAACAAACGTATTTTATTCGCAATGCTAGGTTGCGATTTCCCCATTTGAGCCGCTAATTCTTGCTGCGTAATATGCTGGTATTGCATTATTTTTAAATACGCTTTCGCTTCCTCAATCGCACTAAGATTTTCTCTTTGTATATTTTCTATTAAGGCTTTATTCATTGCACCAGCTTCATTTTCATCTAATACATACGCTTCTACGGTTTCATATCCTAGCTGCTGAAGCGCACGAAAACGACGTTCTCCTACAATGATCTCATACATACCACTTTTTTCTCTTACACTGATTGGTTGAATCAATCCATTTTCTGCAATCGATTTTGCTAGCTCACTGATTCCTGCCTCATCAAAATAGTGCCTTGGCTGATAAGGATTAGCAATTACCTTATTTAGCTCAATTACCTTTAACTCTTTCATTTTATCGCCTCATTAATGGTTCATGTTTAATTTTCGAAAACGCTCTTGGATATTTCGCTGGCGTATTTTTTACTTTTTTAAAACAGTAATTCACTCTCTCAGCACCCTCCAACCGATACGTATCTTCTTTTTCTAATTGGCAACCTAACACAGAGATTGCATATTCTGCCTTAATCCACTCTTCTTTTGCGCTACTTCCCTTCATCGCTAAAAAAATACCGCCTTTTTCGACCAAAGGAATGCAAAGTTCTGATAACATCGTAAGATTTGCAACCGCCCTTGCGCTAACAACAGAAAAACTTTCACGATGCTGTTTCGCATAATCCTCAGCTCTAGCATTAATAATAGAAACCTCTTCTAATTGCAACTCATTTACTAACGCAGTTAAAAATACGCAGCGTTTTCGCAATGGTTCTAGTATCGTAACCTTTAACTCAGGGTAAACGATTTTCAGTGGAATACTAGGAAATCCTGCTCCCGCACCGACATCGCACATAGTTCCATTGATCGCAATGTGAAACGAAGGAAGAATGCAATCTAAAAAATGTTTTACATAGACTTCTTTGGGATCAACAATAGCAGTCAAATTCATTTTCTGATTCCACTCTGCCAACATTTGTGCATAGATTCGAAATTGTTGTAACTGCCTATCGCTTAAAGCGATCCCATTTTCTTTCATTTTATTATAAAACGATACTTCCCACACTGCTAATTCCATAGATACCCTCACTTGCCTATTCATTATATCAAATTAGACATAAAAACAAAATAATGAATTACTATTTAGAAAAAGGAAAAAATTCTTGAATAATTTCCTTTTCGAGAATTTTTTCCTTTCATTTTATCCTAACAATAAAATTAAGGTCCCAACTTGTTTTTCATTATCATACCAACAGTTGGGACCTATTTATTAACGATTTCTAACAATTTATTTACCTCTATTTTTACTATTCTTTACTCATTTTTTACTGCCTTTTTTATTTTCCTTTTGCAGTTTATTCCAACTTGAGTAAAACCATCTGTTTTCAATATTATATTTACCTTCCGTAAATGATAATATTCAGGATTTCTATTCTCTCTTATCCTGTTGCCAATTCTTATCTTACATAATCCGTTAAATCTATTCTCTTATAATTTAATTAATTTTGTAAGAACATCGAATCAACGCTATTCAGTTTTCAATTCGTTTGTTATTTTATACCCTTATGATTTATTTTAAACCTTTACTTCCTTCGTTTATCCCTTCCTGCGTTTTTTACTTCTTCGCTTACTGTTTCCCTTTGGAATTATCGTCTCTCTTTTCCATCTTTTTCACTTTTGCTTTTGATAAAGCTATGGAATGTTCTGATTTCAGTTCTACTTTAAATCACTTGTTAAAATTACCGGTATCACTTGTAATTTTAACTTTTTAATGTCCCATTGGTTTGTACCTCTCTTTCTTTTTTTGCCTTTCTTTTTTTACACTTTCATTATATCCTGTTTTTTCCTTTTGTGAATAGGGTTGGAAAAATCGGTTGCAACTTTGGAATTTTCATTTTTGCGAATTTTTATCTTTTAATGTAAGAATCGTATTTCTTAATTCTTGTATTTTATGATCGATCTGCTCAATGATTGAGATGAATTTTTCATCACTCTGTCCAGATGGATCTTCTAATCCCCAATTGAGATTTAACCTATCTGGAAGATAAGGGCAAACGACATTGCATCCCATGGAAACAACCACATCCGCTTTGGGTATCGCATCGAATAGCTTGGAATACTGATCCTTTTCCATATCAATATGATACCTCTGTTTCATCAAACGAACCGCATCTTGATTCAGTCGATCTTTGATTTCAGTACCTGCGGAATAACAAACGCAGATATCAGAAAGATACTTTTTCCCTAACGCTTCTGCTATTTGACTGCGACAAGAATTATGCACACAAACAAAAGCGACAATTACTTTACTCATACGAAACCTCCTTATATAACAATTTTCCACATTGTTTGTTCTACAAATAACGAGAACATTGTATTTCACTTATTTAAATTTTACTGCCTCTATCAATACGAAATAAGATTTTTTCCCATTACTTTTACACTTTTCCGGTTAGAAAAAAACCTCAAGTGTTTCAAAATCCACATACAACACTAGAAATCAATTTTCTACATCGATACATTTCCACTAAACTTATTCGCTTAAATAAGCTCATCTTTTGCATTTTGATATGCACTTAGTAAAGCTGTATTTTCTAACATAGTAATTGAATCTATGTTTTTTTCGATAAGCATGATGAAAAATTTATATTTCCTTCAATATATTCTATTGGTTCTTGCAAATCAAACATTCCTCTTTCATCGTAATTGATCAATATTTTCATTTCCCTATTATATTTTTATCTCTGATAAATTTAGTCAAGCTAGACTTTCTTGCGCGACTAATAGGGAGAATTACATGATTAATAAGTTCCAATTCATCATTATCAACTCGAAAAATATATTCATAGTTCACAATGATTCCACTATGAATTCGAATAAAATCATAGGGTTCCAGCGCCTCACTTTTTTTTGCGATACTGCCACGCTCACTGAATTCTCCCATTCTCGTGTGATAAACTAAATTCTTATCATTTTTTTCAATATAATAAATATCGTGATATTTTAAACGAACATTAATCCCATTATAGGAAAAAAAGTATTCCTTATGATTATTCATTCGCTCTTGGAGAAAAGGCTTGATGATTTGCAGATCTTCTTGCATTGTTTTTTTACATAGGGAAAACACCCTAGTATATTGCGTATAATTATGCGCTCTTGCCTCCAACGAGCAATAAATAATGGCGGTATTATTTTTGGAGTATTCTAACGCTTCACTGACACGGATATTATTATAAGCATCATTAAGCACAATGATATCAAAATCCTTTGCTTTATAGGAACGCAGAAATTCACTAATTTTTTCAAAATGGCGAAATGAGAATTCATCATCTAATATTTTCGATAATGAAAAGATAAATTCTTTCGCAAAATTACTATTTTCAACAATTGCAATTCGAAGCATAAATTTCTCCTTTGATCGCTTTCATTATAACATAAAGAAAGCTCCTCTCACCAAGAGAGGAGCAAGAAATTCATAATCTTAGTAATTCGTTTTTTTCACTGAGAACTGTGCTTTTGGATATCCACATACTGGACATGCCCCTGGCGCATCCGTTCCTACATGTTCATAACCACAAATTCCACAAATCCAAACCGTTGCTTCATCTTTTTTGAACACTTTTCCTTCTTTTACATTAGCAGCCAAAGCCAAATATCTTTCTTCATGATTCTTTTCAATCTTAGCTACCTGTTCCATCTGGAAAGCAATCTTGTTGAATCCTTCTTCTTTTGCAGTTTTTGCCATTTCTGCATACATTTCTGTCCATTCATAATTTTCTCCAGCAGCAGCATCGACTAAATTGTCTGCAGTTGTTGGCACCGCACCATCATGTAATGCTTTAAACCATAATTTTGCGTGTTCCTGTTCATTACGTGCTGTTTCTAAGAAAATTTCAGCAATTTGTTCCATACCTTCTTCTTTTGCTTTTTCTGCGTAATAAGTATACTTATTTCTTGCCTGCGATTCACCGGCAAATGCAGCCATTAAATTCTGTTCTGTTTTTGATCCTTTTAATTCCATCGTCATGTCCTCCTTTTTTTATTATTTGCCAATTCTGAAATTATAAACAGTTCTTGCAGATTCCTTTGAATGTAATTTCATGTTCTTCTATTTCACCAATGATAGTAGAACCATCAATCGCATCATTCAGCTGCTCATGATAGGCGGTTGGTAAATCATAAAGAGTATGACATTTACAGCAGTAGAAATGATAATGTGGAGTACATGTTTTATCATAAACATAGCCATCCGCTAAAGCAATCTTCTTAATCTTTCCCATTTCTGTTAAAATATTAAGATTACGATAGATGGTAGCTAGAGACACTTTTTTATCCGTTGTATTTAATTCCGAAAATATCTGCTCTGCACTAACATGTGTCTTTGTTTGTCGCATGTAATCCATAATAATATCTCGCTGTTTTGATGCTCTGTATGCCATACGCCAACCCCTATGTTAAGAACTACTCTTAGTTTATTACCTTTTTTTAAATTTGTCAATAATTAAGAATAATTCTTAATTTTTATCATGTATCGATTACTAATCCAAAATGATAGGAAAAAAGAAGCCCTCTCTACTTGAGGACTTCCATCAAAGATCTTTACCTATTTATCTTTTTTACTATAATATTCTGCTAATGTTTTGATTGCCTGATCTTCCTTCATTTCTTGATGAATGATTTTCATAAGTAATTCTTCTGTTATACCATCCATTCCACCATATTGTTCTAACTCAGGATCCTGTTTCAATTTTTCAAACAGTGTTTTTAGCTTCTTTTCCAAAGCAATCACTCCTATATTTTTTTAAAATATTGAATAGCAAGCGCACCAATTCCAGTGTGAACACCGACCACACTGACCAAAGGGATAAACATGAATTCGGCTTTTGGAAAAGCTTCTTTATAAAGCGCCAATAGCTGTTTTCCATTTTCCTCTGCTACAACATGAGTTACCACGATTTGATAATTTTCACCATCATTTATAATATGCTCTTTGATATCATCTAAGGTACGCTCCATCGCTTTACGCATCGTACGGACTTTTCCAAGGACATCAATTTTACCTAAGGTACGTTTATTAATTTCAAGAATTGGCTTTATCTTTAACATACCACCTAATGTTGCTGCCAATGGTGTCAATCGTCCACCTCGCTGCAAATGCTTCAAATCATCTGGAATGATCAACGTATTTGTGCTGTCACAAATATCCATTAACACTTGCTTTATTTCTTCGTTTGATTTTCCTTGTTCCTGCAATTGTTTTGCTCGACGAACCATATAATACTGAACAACAGCAGTAACATGACAATCAAAATAGTCAAATTGAAGCCCTAACTCTTCGGCTACAATACGCATCATATTGATTGTTCCTGACAAACCACTACAAATTGGTACCGCAAAAATAGCTTCATAACCTTCTTCTTTTAATTGTGAAAATACTTCCTCCGTACGTTTCATACTAGCTAATGACGTTTTCAATAATTTTCCTTGCGCCATGATTCCATATACTTCATCAAGACTAATTTCTTCTCCTTCAAGATAAGTCTTATCATCCACAGTAATTTGTAAAGGAATCCCAATAATACCGTCTTCTGCCATCTGTTTTGGAGTTAATCCTGTTCCTGTATCAGTAACGAATGCTGTTTTCATCTTCGACACCTACACTTTCTTAATATATTGAATGCCGACACTACCAACTCCCGTATGAGCTGATATTACCGGACTTAAATAACCGGAATGTTGTTCACATTTGGAAAAACGTTGAAAATAAATTTCCTGTAAAAAAGCGAAAGAATCTTCTGCCATCGTATGCATAATAGTAATTACATAATTTTCATCTAGATCTGCTTCCTGTGCAAATGCATCCACTGCCGTTTGCATCGCTTTCTTCATTGTACGTACTTTTGCGAAACTATCGATTTTCCCTTGACAAGATACATTTAATTTTAAAATTGGTTTGATTTTCAACATGCCACCCAACGCAGCTGCCATTGGAGTCAACCTACCTCCACGTTTTAAATGATCCAAATCTTCTGGAATCAAAAGAGTATTACTATGTTTCACACTATCTTTTAAACGATTGATAATCGTATCAAAATCACAGCCTTCGTCCACTAAACGTTTGGCACTTAATGCGATATATTTCTGAATATAGGATGTCGTATAGGTTTCAATGCAAGTTAAATCAACACCTACCTCTTCGGCACAAAGATTCCATGATTGCATCGTACCTGAAATACCAGATGTTAATGGTACTCCAATCAAATGTTCATATCCTTCTAGTTTTAATTTTTTAAATAATCCTTCTACCAAACCTAATGGTGGAAGTGAAGTTTTTAACATCTTCCCCGATCGAATCATTTCAAATACTTCATCACAGCTAATATTAACCCCATCTAAATAGGTTTCATTATTTTCTTCATCTAAAATCTGAAGTGGAAGATAAAACAATCCTGCCGCTTCGGCTTCCTGTTGATTCATTCCACAACAACTATCTACAATAACAGCAATTTTCATTACAGTTCCTCCTTATCTGTTTCCCTGGACAATCACTCTTATTCTATTGTCTAATTTCTATTTTACTATAATTTAATCATTTAAAACACATTTTTGCTATTTTTTTCCTTTCGCCTTTCCTTCAACAAAAATGATATTCTTCCTCTGTTTCCCCATTAACATCAAGGAAATCATTACTTTCTATAGAAAATGAAGAAATTAGCAAGGGTATTGAATTGGTAAGAAATATAACGTCTACCTCTCTTATGTATAACGAAAGGTAGACTTAATGTTTCTTTATCTACTAGATAAGAAAACATTTGAATCGCTAATGTAGTTAATTCTTTTAATTTTATTCACTTCGTAATGCGGTAACTGGATCTTTATGGGAAGCCTGTTTCGAAGGAATCCATCCCCCAAGCAAAGTCAAAAAGATGCTTAGTCCCATTAGGGTCAACGCTGGTAATAATGGTAAAACAGCATTGATGGAAAGATTTCCACTTACATTGTGAATCAAGGTATTGATGGGTGGCAACAATAGCAAAGTGACTCCTATTCCTATCAAACCAGAGCAAAATCCTATCATAAACGTCTCGGCATTAAAGATAGAAGAAATGTTCTTTCGACTCGCTCCAATAGCTCGTAGGATTCCAATTTCTTTGGTACGCTCCATTACAGAAATATAAGTAATGATTCCAATCATAATAGAAGAAACAATGAGCGAGATACTAACGAAGGCAATTAGCACATAACTAACACTATTGACGATTACCGAAACCGATGACATTAAAATACCTGTGACATCCGTATATTGGATAACTTTATTATCATCCTTGTCCATCATTTCCTCATTATATTCATCTAGGATAGAAAGAAATTCTTCTTTTGCTTCGAAATCTTTAAAGTAGAAGGAAATGGAAGTTGGTTTCTGCATATCTTGATAACCTAACATAGCTAAATTAGAAATCGCGTTACTTTCCACTCCATTTGACGTCCTCGTTGAAATCAATCGTGTCAATTCTTCTTCGTTTAATTCGAAATGAAAGGCTTCCTTTATTATATTACCATCCACCTGCATTGAATTGGCGATGGTTTGGATCATTTCCTCATTCCATTTCCCCATGGCAATAAGAACGTTTTTTTTCATTGCTGCTTCACTCATTTTTGCTGCTGTTTCTTCTGCAATGGTAGTAACCGCATCGATCTGTACTAATTGTGCAACCAATGCGTTGATAATTGTTTCATTTAATAGAATCGTTGTATGATTTTGATCAATCGAAGACATTTGCACACAACTTACCAAATAATTTTTTATCATCGGTTGGTAAATGGCAAGATAGATGGATTGTGGTAAAATGTATTCTGTTTCCAACTGTGAAAGCAGTTCTTTGGCAGCATCGCTTCCCATATAGTCATCGACAAGTATCTCAACATCGGATAAAGAAAGCGTGGCTCCCATTACCATTGGATTATTATGCTCATTCACATAATTGGTCAGCATATCTTTCGTCATCTTACTCAAAATAGCTAGAAATCGATTCTTTGCTTGAGAAGTATCCGTACTAATGAGTGATGCGATTTCATTCATTGAACGCTGCATATTATCTTGCATTGCATTCTTATCAATATCCATTCCAAATGCGCTTGAAAGTAAATCTGTATCAACAGATATCATATCCTGAAAGTCCAATCCAGCATTCTTATTTTCATCTTTGAAACGTTTTCCACTGAATACATTGATTTCTTCATTCTCTAATTGCTTTTTCACTATCGGTGATTGCGTGGCTTTTGTAATAACATGCTTCGTTAAATCTTTTGTATAATAAATTCCACTACTCAAAGTACTTGCGCTTACCCCTTCTTTCGCAGTTACGATTCCAACCATTTTTAGTGGTTCACTCTTTTCAAACACTTGCTCTAGATATTCATCGTCCTCTCTCATATCTTCATAGATACCATATTTTTCGTTATATCGATATAGATCACTGGCATCAATTAATCGATACGATAAATTTAGCAATTCCTCATAAGTAAAAGACAATGGTTCATTTTGATTGTCCACTGATTTCCCTGCCATGATTTTCGATAGCATCGTTTTTAACTCATCACTGTCCCTTAATCCCATACAATAAACCAATAATTCTGAAATACCATCTTTGTTATTTAATACTAGCACCATTTCATTATATTGTTTGGGCCATTCCCCAGCGAGAACTTCGTATTGTGAAGATAGCATTGCTGGATCATCGATCATTTCCCGAAACACAGCAGAATTGGAAGACTGAATATTGGATACCACTCCACTTGTTCCACTAAGAGAAGAGAGCAAAGTATTCGGATTCACTTGTGTTATTTTGGATTCCTTTTTGATATAGATCAATGGATCGACATCATAAGAATACTGAATGGTAGAGACTTTGTCCTTGAGCAGCGACTCCTTCTTCTCTAAGTAGTTTTGAAAGGAGGACAAATCATTCCTTTTTAAATTTGCAAACATCTTGCTTATTTTTTGAACTTCTTTTACGGTTCCTTCGGTGGTTTCCTTTTCTTCTCCTTCCGCTGTCATTGCTAGCAAAACATTTGTAATATCAGCGGTTTCCGATGTCAATGTAAAAGGATATGAAGTTAGAGTTTCCTCTTGTATTTGATTAATGTAATTTTGAAAACCAGTGGATAGCGACAAAATCAATGCAATTCCAATAATTCCAATAGAACCAGCAAATGCTGTCAGAATGGTTCTTCCTTTCTTTGTCAATAGATTATTTAAACTAAGTGAGAACGCTGTCAACAATGACATAGAGGCTTTCCCCATATTTTTATGTATCGGTGGAAGCAAAGCATCATTTGGATAAAAAGGATGAGAGTCGGCAATCATTTTACCATCCTTTAATTTTACAATTCGAGTAGCATATTGCTTTGCTAATTCTGGATTATGCGTTACCATAACGACCAGCCGATTTTTTGCAACCTTTTTCAATAATTCCATCACCTGTGCTGAAGTAGTAGAGTCCAACGCTCCCGTTGGTTCATCGGCTAATAAAATATCAGGATCATTCACTAATGCACGTGCAATTGCAACTCTCTGCATCTGTCCGCCTGATAATTGATTTGGACGTTTCTGTAAATGGTCTTCTAACCCCACTTCTTTCAGTGCCAAAATTGCTCTTTTTTGACGCTCGTTTCGACTGACACCGGAAATGGTCAAAGCCAATTCTACATTTGATAGAATTGTTTGATGTGGAATTAAATTATAACTTTGAAATACGAAACCAACCGTATGATTACGATAACTATCCCAATCTCGATCACTATAATCTTTCGTAGAAACCCCATTGATAATCAAATTTCCATTATCGTAACGATCCAGTCCTCCAATGATATTTAACAATGTCGTTTTTCCTGAGCCACTTGGTCCAAGAACAGCGACAAACTCGTTATCTCGTAAATTCAAAGTCACCTGATCCAACGCCTGCTGGACCAAAGAAGCTGTGCGATATTGTTTTGAAATCTGCTGAATTTGTAACATCATTTCACCTCTCAAATATTCACCATAACAGTATATAGAGCTTTTTTCTTATTATACACCTTTCTTATCAAAATGTTAGATTTCCCTTTACTAGCTATTTTTTTGAACATGATTAAAAAGTACTGTACTGCAACATTTTCTTTTTCTACTACTCTATAATTACTAGAAAATAGAGGAGTCCAATGAATTCTATAAGTCCATTCCACTCTAGCTCTATTCTTTTCCTCTTCTTATCTTCTTCTATTTTCGAAAGGAAAATCATTTATCTTTTCTTTATCTTCTTTTATAATAATGTCAAATGGAGGAATGAAATGTATCGTATCAAAGAAGAATGTTCGCACACAATCGAAATCGAAAAATCAAAATTTATTACTTATTTAAAGCGTGTTTTTTCAGAAGAAGAAGCGCGTAATTATATTACACACATCCAGAAGCTGCACCCTACCGCTACGCATCATTGCACTGCTTTTATCATTGGTGAACATGATGAGATCCAACGCAGCAGTGATAATGGAGAACCAAGTGGTACTGCTGGAATTCCAATGTTAGAAGCATTAAAGAAAAATCATATACAAGATATTGTTGCGGTTACCGTTCGTTACTTTGGTGGCATCAAACTTGGTACTGGTGGTTTGGTACGTGCGTATTCGAAAAGTGTATCATTAGCATTAAAAGAGGCCGCCACCTTAACTAGAAAAGTAAATGTCAATTGCTATTCCATTTCTTTTCCCTATGATCTTATTGGGAAATTAGACTACTACTTCAAGGAACATGGAATTACTGTGACAGAGAAACGATACGAAAGTGAAGTAACCTATGATTTTTATACTATCCTTTCCTGTCAGGAAGATATCGCTGAAATAACCAGTGGAAAATATTTACCGATAGCGCTTGGAACACAGTTGATGGAAGAAGAAGTGAAGCTGTCAAACGAAGAATAACTCATTTCTTCTTTTTCTTATTTCGCTATTATCTTAATGCTAGGAGGTTTTTTATGAAACTAGATATGATCAAAGAAAACACTACCATTGTAGCCCCTACCTATCTTCATAACACCATTCGCGAACAATTACTTCAGCAACTAGGTGTTGGAAGGGGAATTTTAATTTCGTCACTTAGTCAATTATTGGAAGAAGATACTAGTGATGAGCTACTCTTTCTATATTATCAGTCATTAAAGTCGTTATACGAAAAACTTTCCATTTTCAAAAGCAGTATTAGTTCTCCTTCCTTTTTACAGGAAATCATCACTTTGATCAAACATATGAAACAATATTCTATTTCTTGTGAGCAATTACCAAAAAACAATGCGATCCAAAAAGAATTAGCAACCATTGTGATGCATTTATTTCCATTAAGTAATCAAATAAAACAACAGAAAGCATTTCAGCGACTATTAAAACAAGCAGAAAATCACGCTCTTTATCTAGTCGATGGTTATCGCGACCACTATGAAGAGAGGATCTATCAAACACTTTTGAAGGAAGGAGCCATTTTAATTCCATTCCCAAAGAAAGCACCAACAAAGGAATACTATACTGCTTTGAATAAACGCGAAGAGTGTGAATGTTGTGCGCAGTACATTATTGCGAATGATCTAATTGCGGAAGATGTTATGATCACTCTTCTTAACCCTGAATATCTTCCTTTTATCAAAATGCTGTTTCATCATTACCAGATTCCTTATCAAATGATATCTTCTTTTGATCAAAAAGACAGTTTATTAAAAACGCAATACTTAGCATTGTTAAATTATGTCATTCAACCAAATAATACGAATTCCATCGCATTGATTGCTTCCAATCTTTTATTTCATCCACATCAAGAAGATGCCATTCAATATCTTAAAATATATGGAAAATCACTAACGGATTCTTTCCATTTATTGGATTCTGTATCGTTACAAGGTGATTTTATTGAAGAAAGAGAATTGAACCGTTTGCAACGCTTAGAGGAACACGCCCGTGCAGTGCAAGAGCAATGGCTTGCAGTGCTTGCTCCATTGCAGCAACTCTCTACTTTGCTTGAGCTTTGTAAAAGTATTGATGATATTTTAGTTGCACACCATACATTTCATGAAAAAGAAGATTATCATTTGATGATTGCAATACGTGATTGCGTGCTGCAAGCATCTCATCATTTAACAAAAAAAGAGGATTTACCTTTTATCGCAAAGATCATCGCCCAGCTTCGTGTTCCAAAAAGTAACGAAATGCAAGGGGTATTAATTAGTGATTTAACGCATCCTTTTGATGAACGTCCTTATCATTTTATACTAGGTTGTACGCAAAAAAACTATCCTGCAACACCAACTTTTCAAGGTGTGTTTCAAGAAGATTATTATGAAGCGATTGGTTATCCTTCTTTAGAAGAACGCTATCAACTTCATTGTCGTGGCATTGCTCATTTATTCCATAATTGCGATCATCTCATTGCTTCCTATCCACTCTCCACTTTTGATGGAAAAGCAAACGAATCCGCACTGGAAATAGAACAACATATGCCAAGTGCAAAATCTTATCCTTATCAGGGACATTACGAAGAAATATCACGATCCCCAAGCATTACTAGAGAACTGGCTATGAAGCTTTATTTAAAAAAGGATACCTTATATGGATCGATTTCATCTTTTGAACGTTATGCCAGCTGTCCTTATGCCTATTTTCTTCGCTATGGATTGCAACTGAAAGAACCAATCGATCATCAATTTAACGCAGCAAAAGCCGGCACTTTGATTCATCATGTATTTGAAACGCTTGTTAAAAAGTACGGGAAACAGTATTGGAAAGCTACCCAAGATGAAATTCAAACGTTATTAAAAAACAATATTCAAGATATGCGTGCTCTTTATCCTAACCGCAGTTCCTATTTTTACCAAATGGAACAGCGTTTATTTGACTCTATCCAGTGTAATTTAAAAATATTACAAGATTATGAGCAACATTCTTCTTTACATCCTGCTTATTGTGAAAAAAATTTCGATTACCTACTTCCATTGCCAGACAAAAAGAAACTTCATCTCCATGGAATCGTAGACCGTATTGATATTAACCATGATTTCTTTGCGATCATCGACTATAAAAGCAGTGTAAAAAAACTCAAAGAAGAGTTCGTTTTTTCTGCCTTACAACTGCAGTTAATCACTTATTTATGTATTATGAAAGAACAACTAAAGATACGTCCTTTGGGATGCTTCTATTACAGTTTTGCAAATCCTTTCATCGCCATGGAATATGGAAAAGTAAAACGTCGTCCTTTAGGAATTACTTTATATAAAGAAGAAGATGGTATTCAAAATTTCTATAAAGAAAAACGTTTTAATGGATGGGTTTGTGATGAAAATATAGAAGCAATGGATGATACCGCCACCCATATCAAAGGTATTCGTAATTACAAAACAGACGGCATCACTGCTGCTACAATATATGAAAGTGATACGCTTTTTCAATATCTTAAAAATATCTATGAACAATTAGCAGAAAGCATCTTAAATGGAAATATCTCTACCAAACACGTAGCAGATGCTTGTATTTTTTGCCCTTATCACGCTTTGTGTAATGAAGAAAACAATATCTATCGAAAAAAAGAAATGGTGGAAGTCACCAGTGCGCTTTATCAGAAAGGAGGAAGAAAAGATGCCAAAGTGGAGTCCTGAACAATTGGAAGCCATCACAACGATGAATCATAATATTTTAGTTAGTGCTTCTGCCGGAAGTGGAAAAACAACGGTTTTGATTGCAAGGTTACTACATATAGTAAAAGACTTACGAATTAGTATTGATGCTATTTTGGCGATGACATTTACCGAAGCGGCTGCCAACGAAATGAAAAAGCGTCTAGCAAAAGAACTGCAAAAAGCAATCGCAGAGGGAGAAAATGAAGAAGAAAAAAAATATCTAAATACCCAGTTGTCTCACATGGCAAATGCGAATATCTCTACGATTCACGGCTTTTGTCTGACCATTATTAAAAATTATTATTATGTCATTGGTCTCACACAGGAACGAATAGAAAATATTATGGATGAAAGCACACAAGCTATGATCCTAAAGGAATGCATCGATCATTGCCTTTCTTGCTTTTATGAACATCCCTTATTTTTATCTTTCAGTAGCATGTTTTCTTCACGTCCGGACAATTATGATGCTTTAATTGAAGCGTTGCTCTCCCTTTTTACTTTAGCCCAAGCAAAAACCGATCCTTTTGCTTTTTTAGAAAGTACGAAAAGAACCCAGTCCATAAACTCACTGCAAGATTATCCAGATGCAATCAAAAACTATTTCTTTGATTATTGCCAAGTACAATGTGAAATGATCATTGCATCACTAGTACAAGCTCGCTATTTTTATGAAGATAGTAAAGACATGGAACCTGTTAACGAAAAAATTGAGTTACTTACCCAAGCAAAGTCCATGCTAGAGCAAGAGAACTATGGTGCTTTTCATCAATTGTTTTTCAAACAAAGCCTGATCACTGTAAAAAAGAAAAAAGAAACTCAAGAATTAGATATTTTAAAAAAGGAGATCGAAAACAAAGAAACTTCATTACAAGCACTACTGTTTGAAGAAAAGCAATTCCTTTCTTTCAGCAATCAAACTTCTAATTATATCAATCTTATGTGTGATATGGTCAAAGAATTACTACATATCTATAATCAGAAAAAGCAAGAAGCCTTGGTGATTGATTTCAGCGATATGGAGCATTTCGCATTACAGATTCTTTCTGCTAATGATGGTATGATTGCTAAATTATATCAAAACCAGTTTTATGAAATCATGGTCGATGAATTTCAAGATAGTAATGATGTTCAAGATGAACTGGTGCATCTTATCTGTAAAGATAATAATGTATTTCGCGTTGGTGATATCAAACAATCGATTTATGGTTTTCGCCATGCTACTCCAGAGATCATGCGCTCTCTCATTATGCATCCAAAAAAACAAGATAAAATCATATATCTTTCTAATAATTTTCGTTCTAAACAAACCATTGTCGACTTCAACAATGCACTATTTGGTCAACTAATGAACGTTTCTGGTTTCGCTAGTGAATTTAAGGAAGCCGATGCTACCAAAACTGGTCTACCCGAACAAAAAGAAGATTGTAGCATTCCTCAAATTCATTTGATTTCAGAAAAAACAATAAATCAAGATCGATTCCAAAAATATACCAACGATGAATTGAAAGCTAGTTATATTGCTCATTTGATCCTTTCTTTACACAAAGAAAAAGGATATTCTTTTTCTGATTTTGCAGTTTTAATCAAAACCAACGCGAAAGCAGAAGAACTAAGAAATGTGTTCGAACAACTTCATATTCCTTATTTCATTAACATGAAACAGGGATTTTATGAAAGTAGTGCGGTTCGCAATGTTCTTTCCTTCCTTCGTGCATTAAATGATCCTGAAGATGACATTTCGTTATGCGCATTACTTCTTTCTCCCTTTTACCAATGGGACGAAAGTATTTTAGCAGAAGCCCGTTTGAAAAAAGGTGAAAATAGTTATTTTTCCTTTTTTGAAGATCGACTAGATTCGTTTTGTGAACTGCGGAAACAATTGCTTCATCAAAACATGTGTGAAACATTAACCACGATTTATGATTGGAATCATTACTACGAAAGTCATACGACAAAACAAGAAAAGACAAATTTAGACAAATTGATGGAAATGGTTTACACTAAGGAACAAAACACTCGCCTTTCCCTTAGTAGTTTTCTGACATTGATTAACGAAAGTAAATCAGCAAAAATTGGAGAAGCCATCCCTATTGGTAGCGAGGATGATGTCGTTCGTGTCATGAGTATTCATCAATCAAAAGGATTACAATTCCCAGTGGTTTTACTCTATTCTGTTGATCGCATGACATTATTTGACACAAGGGGAATCATTGCTTTTGATGATGAATTAAAAATAGCAATGAACTATGTGGATTCAAAACAGCACTTACAATATTTGACATTGGAACGCATTGCATTCAACCACAAAGTCACGAAAGCAGCTTTGGAAGAGGAAATGCGTCTCCTTTATGTAGCAACTACTCGTGCGCAAAAAGAAATGTACATTATTGATACGATGGAAGAAAAAAAGTTTCCACCTCTCAGCCGTAGTGAAATCTATCAAAAAAATAGCTTTACTTCATGGATTCTGCAAATTTTCAATCATTGTGGCATTTCACAACAACCTCTTCTGAAAATTCTTCCTGTCAAAGAATTATGGGAAGATATCCCATTGCGCAAAAAAGAAGAAAAAACAAATACGATTTTTCGATATTCAAATAAAATACAGGAAAAAATCATACTATCTCCTAGTGAAAAAGAAATATTTACTTATACTCCTTCTTCCTTTCATCCAGCGGAAGAAAAAGGAAAGCAGCGAGGTATTATGCTACATAAAATGGTTGAAAAATTACCAAATGAAGAATGGAACATAAATTTAATTCAAACAATTGCTGAGGAAAATGACTTAAATCTTTCTTATCATGATAAAAAAAGCTTACTCTCTCTTTCTAATAATGAAATTTTTAAACATTCTCGAGCAGGCATCGTCCATAAAGAATATCCATTTTTTGTTAAATCAGAAGAAACTATCATTCATGGATTAATCGATTATTTCTCTATTCTGCCAGAAAAAAATAGTATTATTCTGATTGACTTTAAATCCGATCGCAAAGTGAATGAAGGACAACTGATCGAACGTTACCAAAAACAACTAAAAACTTACGAAAAGGCTTTACAACTTTTGTATCCACAATATTTTATTCACCTATTCCTCTATAGCTTTGAGCTAGAGAAAATGATACCAATAACCTAAAAAAAGCAATGTATATATTTCTTACATTGCTTTTTACTGTCTTTTATCATGAGCAAAGAGCTAATGATTTTGAACAAATTCTCTTGTACTCTGATTAAAACAAAACCGAACTAATAGAATAAGAGAGATTAGTGTTCCTACCGCAAATACATAACTAATACTAAATAAATCGCATAGTACTCCAAAAATAACAGCTGATATTGCACAACCACCTACTGAACAAGAATTGATAAATCCAATAATAGCCCCTCGATTTTTATCTGGCAATGCAAGCATCAGACTCGCATTAAAGATTAAATTTCCTACTGCATTCCCTAAACTCCCTATAAAGCACATTACGATTATTATACTTCCGCTATTTGATAAATAGCCAATGATATAAAAGATTCCAGAAAGCAGATATCCAAAACTCATCAACAAATAACGAACATTCGATTTTAATTGAAAAAAACTTAAAAACAAAATACCGAGTAAGGAACCAGCCGTTTCAATCGCCATCAAATAGCCGTAGAAATCCACACTAAGACCTTTATTCATTACAAATGGAAGTTTTAATGCCATTGGTCCTGAAGCTAATAAATTAACTAATAAAACAAATGGAACAAACAATTTCAAAAAACGATCATCAAAAATTACTGTAATAGCAATTTTCATATCATGAATCAAAGATTTAACAGTAACCTTTTCCCCTTGCTGTGCCGTTTTTGGAACGGAAATAAAGAATTCAGTAATTGCCGATAAAAAATAACAGATTCCATTAAAAACAATAATAAATCCCACACCAAAAAAAGCAACTAATGTACCACTGAGCGCCTTTCCAATTAAAGTAATAAAAGATTTCACACCATTAGCTACCGATTGTCCACGTACCATATCATGATGAGGAATGATATCTATAAATGTCGTATCGACCGCTGGATTAAAAAAAACCGTACCGATCGATGCTAAAAAAGCACATATCAGTACCATCGAGACCGTTAACTTTTCGCTATATGCCATAATTCCTGCAAACATCATGATAAAACCACGAACAATATCCATTCCAACAATGACAAATTTACGGTCAATCTTATCAATAATAGAGCCACTAAATGGAGATAACAGCATAACAACAAAACTAGTAATGCTGGACATTATTCCCATTAAAGCATTAGAACCAGTTTTTTCATAAACCCAATAGCCAATCGCAACACTATATAAAATATCTCCAAATGAACTCACCCCGGTTCCTTGTAACAGTAAGATAAAGTCCTTATTCCATAACTTGCAATTCGTATTTTCTCCCATTTATCGCATTCTCCCCTTTTTTATTAGTACTATCAAACGAAAGTTACTGTTAGTTTCTATTTTAGATATGATAACATTCTATCATTATTCCAAACAAAATAAAATAAAAAAAAGGACAACGCAATGCGATGTCCATTACCTGGCGATTTGCTATCTTCACTGGGGCACGCCCAGCTATTGTCGCCGTT
>JBGUVL010000018.1:0-26477 GCA_045134375.1 Breznakia sp.
GAGTATTAAGGTTCTACTTACATTTTAAAGGCTGGAAAGGAAAAGTGATACAAGTGTTACAACAAGGTACGTTTGTATCATACAAGTGGTGGAATGGTTAATATCATCAATATTCAGAAATACTCTCTTCATGATGGTAATGGCATTCGAACCACAATTTTTTTTAAGGGATGTCCATTACGTTGTCTTTGGTGTCATAATCCAGAGAGTCAGCATTTTGAAAGAGAACTTATGTTGGATTATGAAAAATGTGTTGGTTGTGGCTATTGTAGGAAAGTCTGTGAGCATCATGCCATACAAATGAAAGAGGGGAAAATAGAAACGGATCTTTTGAAATGCCAATTATGTGAGCGATGTATTGATTACTGTGTTGATAACAACCGACAGATAGTGGGAAGATCCTATACCGTAGAGGAACTATTTGCGATCATCGAAAAAGACCGCATTTTTTATGAAGAAAGTGGCGGTGGTGTGACGCTATCTGGTGGCGAAGTTATGATGCAAGATATGGTTTATATCAAAAAGCTATGTCAGAAATTAAAGCAGCATGATTATCATATCGCAATTGATACTTGTGGTTATGCGCCAAGAGAACATTTTTCACTAATTTTACCTTATGTTGATGTTTTTCTCTACGATATCAAAGCAATGGATGATACGATTCATCAAAATTATACAGGGAAAAGCAATCGTTTGATTTTAGAAAATTTAGTCTATTTAGCACAACAGCATGCGAATATCAATATTCGTATTCCAGTGATTGAACACGTTAATGCAATGGAAGAAGAAATGGAAAAAATGATTGCTTTTGTGAGAGAAAAGATTGGCATTGTAAAGGTAAATTTATTGCCATATCATTCGACAGGAAGTAGTAAATATGCTCGCCTACAAAGAGATTATGAAGGAAAAGATTTATGTGCTCCTTCCAAAGAGGGAATGGAAACCATCAAAAAATTGTGGATGGAAAATGGTTTTGTTGATGTCAATATAGGAGGATAATGATGGAAAGAGGAATGAATGATAGAATTCGAAAATTAAGGTATCAAAGCGAACATACCGTACCGCATATCTTTATGGAACGAGCTGTTTTGATGAGTGAGGCTTATCAGAAATATGAAGGGGAAGTATCCATCCCTGAATTAAGAGCCCTTTCTATGAAAGAAATTTTTTCTCGTAAGACGATCACCATTGAAGAAGGGGAATTAATTGTAGGGGATAAAGGAGCTGGGCCACAATCCACTCCTACTTTTCCAGAACTATGTTGTCATACCTTAGAAGATATGAAAATTATGAATGATCGAGAATTGATTTGTTTTAAAGTAAGCGAGGAAGATTTAACAATACAAAAAGAAAAAATCATTCCTTTTTGGGAGAAACGTTCCATTCGTCATAAAATTATCAATGCTATGTCAAAAGAATGGAAGGATTGTTATGAAGCTGGTATTTTTACCGAGTTTATGGAGCAACGTGGGCCTGGTCATACCGTAGGATCTGAGAAAATCTATACCAAAGGTTTTTTGGACTATCAAAAAGATATCGATGATGCGCTTTCGAAATTAGATTATTTACAGGATGAGGATGCGTTGGCGAAACGAGATGAATTAAATGCGATGCGTATTATGTGTGATGCCATCATGATCTTAGGAGAACGGTATGCGCAATTAGCCAAAACGATGGCGGAAAAAGAAAAAAATCAAAAACGTAAAGCCGAATTAGAAATGATTGCAAAAAATTGTGAAGTTGTACCAGCGAATAAGCCACAAACTTTTTGGCAGGCGATTCAGATGTATTGGTTTGTTCATTTGGCAGTGACTACGGAATTAAATCCATGGGATGCGTATTCTCCAGGTAGATTAGATCAACATTTGATTCCTTTCTATCGAAACGATTGTAAAAACGGTATATTAAATGAGGAACAAGCAAAAGAATTATTAGAATGCCTTTGGATTAAATTTAATAATCAGCCAGCTCCTCCGAAAGTAGGAATCACATTAAAAGAATCTTCAACTTATACTGATTTTGCGAATATTAATACTGGCGGAATCACTGCCGATGGGGAGGATGGCGTCAATGAAGTCAGTTATCTGATTTTGGATGTAATGGATGAAATGAAGTTGTTGCAGCCAAGTAGCAATGTGCAGATTTCAAAGAAAACACCTCAGCGCTTCTTAAAAAGGGCATGTGAGATTTCAAGAAAAGGTTGGGGGCAACCAGCTTTCTATAACACCGAAGCGATTGTGCAAGAATTATTGAATGCAGGAAAATCCATTGAGGATGCTAGAAGAGGGGGAACTTCTGGTTGTGTAGAAACCGGAGCATTTGGAAGAGAAGCTTATATTTTGCAAGGTTATTTCAATCTTCCTAAGATTTTAGAAATTACGTTGCATAATGGATATGATCCACGCACCAAGAAACAGCTTGGATTATCTCTAGGGTATGCTTGTGATTTTACTACTTATGAGGAACTTTGGGATGCCTATCGAAAACAATTGCAGTATTTTGCTGATATTAAAGTAACAGGAAGCAATCTTATTACGAAAATTTATGCAAATTACATGCCAGTTCCATTCCTTTCTATTATTACAGATGATTGCATTTCGAAAGGAAAGGATTATAATGCTGGAGGTGCACGATATAATACGAACTATTTGCAAGGGGTAGGAATTGCGACGATTACCGATTCATTAGCTGCAATCAAATATAATGTATTTGATCGCAAACGATTCACGATGGAACAATTGATGCAGGCAATGGAGGCTAATTTTGAAGGAGAAGAACATGCCTATATCTATCATTTAGTAACGCATAAGACTCCGAAATATGGGAATGATGATGATTATGCGGATGACATTATGAAACAAGTATTTCAATGTTATCACAAAACAATTACCGGACGTTTGAATATGAGAAATGGAGAGTGGCGTATTAACATGTTGCCAACCACATGCCATGTGTATTTTGGGGAAGTGATGTTAGCCTCACCAAATGGTAGAAAAGCACAGAAACCATTAAGTGAAGGAATTTCTCCAGAAAAGTCGGCGGATGTCAATGGTCCTACTTCGGTGATACGTTCGGCTAGTAAGATGGATCATTTAGCGACAGGAGGAACCTTATTAAATCAGAAATTTACTCCTTCTGTGGTGGCAGGAGAGGAAGGATTGAATCATATGGCACAATTGATTCGTTCCTATTTCAAATTGGATGGCCATCACATTCAATTTAATGTAATCGATCGAAAGACATTGATTGAAGCACAGCAACATCCGGAAGAATATCGTGATTTAATTGTTCGAGTAGCAGGATATTCGGATCATTTCCGTAACTTGAGCAAAGAATTACAAGATGAAATTATTGAACGTACGGAACAGAGTTTTGATTAAAGGGGGAAGAAATGATGAAATATACCATTGGATTTATTGGTTGTGGTAATATGGGTAGTGCCATGATTGGTGGAATTGTTAACGCTGGATTAGTAGATAGAAATGCTATTTATGTATCGGATCTTGTGGAAGCTAGTTTAGCAAGGATAAAAAACGAATATGGAGTTAATGCGATAAGCGATAACTGCATGGTAGCAGAGAAAAGTGATATTTTAGTATTAAGTGTCAAACCACAATTTTATGCATCGCTAATCAATGAAATCAAGGATCATGTGAAATCTGATGTTATCATTGTTGCCATTGCAGCAGGGCAATCCATTCAGAAGGTAAGAGAATTGTTTGGTTGGGAAATCAAAGTCGCTAAAGTAATGCCGAATACTCCGGCATTGGTACAAGAAGGAATGGCAGCAATTGCTCCTTCCACCAATATGAACCAAGCAGAAATCGAAACGATCAGTACTATTTTCAATAGCTTTGGTAAAAGCGAAATCGTAGCGGAGCATCTCATGGATGCGGTGACTGCGGTCAGTGGTTCAAGTCCAGCGTATGTCTATATGTTTATTGAAGCAATGGCAGATGCAGCAGTTATGGAAGGAATGCCAAGAGCACAAGCCTACAAATTTGCGGCGCAATCGGTGTTAGGCTCTGCAAAAATGGTGCTGGAGAGTGGAAAACATCCAGGGGAATTAAAAGATATGGTATGTTCTCCAGGAGGAACCACGATTGCAGCAGTTGCCAAACTAGAAGAGACAGGATTTCGCAGTAGTGTGATTCAAGCGATGAAGGCATGCGTGGAGCAATCTCGTAAGATGTCAAAATAGGAAAGTCAGAGAATGAGAAAAAAAGAATTGTCCTCATTCTCTTTTCTTTTTTTTGTAACAATTTTCAATGTTATTTGAAATTTATTTCAGAAAACTTGACTTACTTTGATGATTGCGCTAGAATAGACACATCAATAAAAATAGCAATGATTAGAAATAGTAAGGATATGGACATGATAGAGAGTTTCTGGCTGGTGGAAAGAAATATGATAAGTATTCTGAACACGTCTATGAGCTGTGAAAGGGAAATAACAGTAGTTTTCACCGGAGTCCTGCACCCGTTATCAAGCTAGAGTATTATAGTACTCGAAAAGGTCAATATCGCGAGGTATTGATAAACTAAGGTGGAACCACGTAAGAAAAACTTTCGTCCTTTGGATGGAAGCTTTTTTTGTATAAGGAGGAGTCGAAGAGAAATGAAACAGTTTAGTGTTCCTTCTGGAATGAGAGATTTAATTCTAGGAGAATGTGAAACAAAAAAAGATTTACAGTTAAAAATTGAAAATATTTTATCGAAATGGGGCTATGAAGAAGTGATAACCCCAACGATTGAATATTATAGTACTTACGAAAATGGGTTTATTGATATCAAAGAGGAAGATATGTATAAATTCTTTGATGCGAATGGAAAAATCTTGATGCTTCGTGCTGATATGACGATACCGATTGCTCGTGTAGCAGCGACAAAATTTAAAGATGAAACAAAACCATTACGCTTCCGCTATTGTGCAAATGTATTTAAGGTTCATGAAAGTTTAAGCGGTTTAAAGGATGAAATTACCGATTGTGGTGTTGAGTTAATCGGTATGGAAGAAAAATGCGCGGAACTAGAAATCTTAGTCACAGCGATGGAAGTGTTGCAGGTTGTCGAAGATAAAAAGGTCATTTTAGAAATTGGTGATGTGAATTTCTTTCGTAAAGCTTGCCAATCGTTACAACTGAGTGAAGAAGAAACAATGAAATTGTCAAAGCTTTTAGACAGTAAGTCATTAATCGCTTTGGAAGATTATTTAAAACAATTACAGCTAAACGAAAAAGATCAGCAGTTTTTTAATTATTTACCTTGGTTAAGTGGTGATGCCAGTATTTTGGAAGAAGCAAAAAAATATGCTTTCAATGATGATTTAGTTGCGATTATCGATCGTTTGCAGTTGTTGGATGCACAATTAAAGGAACTTGGCTATGAAACAATCGAATATGATTTAGGAAAAGCTAGTAATTTGAATTATTATACGGGTCTGATTTTTGAAGCTTATGTTGAAGGTGTAGGAACAAGAATCTTAAGTGGGGGAAGTTATAATACTTTAATTGAACGATTTGGGGAAAAAATGAGTGCGACAGGTTTTTCCATTAAATTGGATTCTTTGCTAGAGGTTGTTCCATTAAAGAAAAAGAAAAAAGGTTATATTTTAGAATATCCATCTCACCAAGCAGTGGAAGCGATGAAAATAGCTGCAAAATTAAGAAAAGAGAAAAAAGTAGAGATGTATGTCAATGATGATATTGATGAAATCAGATACAAGGAGGATTCACTATGCTGTCAATCGCATTAACGAAAGGACGTTTAGAAAAAGAGAGTGTTAAAATATTTGAATCCTGTGGTTATGGAATTGAGGAATTGAAAAATAAGGGTAGACAGTTGGTTTTTAAAGATTCCATTAAGGAGAATGAATATTTTCTTGTTAAGGCAATGGATTGTGTTACCTATGTGGAGCATGGGGTAGCTGACATAGGTATCGTAGGAAAAGATACCTTACTAGAAAGCAGTGGCAGATATTATGAGGTAATGGATCTAAATATCGGGAAATGTGGCTTTATTGTTGCAAGTTTACCAGAAAAAAATCCTTTTAAAAAAGTTGGTCATATCAAAATTGGATCAAAATATCCTACCGTAGCGAAAGATTACTTTAAACGATTAGGAATGGATGTTGAAGTAATCAAAATTGAAGGAAGTGTGGAATTAGCTCCAATTTTAGGATTATGCGATGCGATTGTTGATATTATGGAAACCGGAACGACATTGAAGGAAAACGGTTTAATTGTATTTGATCGGATTTGTGATATTTCCGCTCGCGTGATTGTCAATAAAGCAAGTTTTAAATTGAAACGAAAAGAAATACAGATTTTATTAAATGATATTAGAAAGGTAATCGGTGAGTAGTATGGCATTGTTAAAAGCATTGGAGAGCAATAATGTAAAAGAGCTGCAGGATTATCTGATATCTCGTCAACAGGATGATGATAAAAACGTTGTAGCAACGGTAGAAGAAATCATTGCACAGGTCACATTGAATAAAGATCAGGCTTTATTTGATTATAGTGAAAAATTTGATGGTGTTACGCTTGCTTCATTGGTCATGAGTGAGGAAGAAATCGAAACTACCTACCAGCAAGTAGATCCATTATTTATTCAAAATTTAGAGGAAGCCAAAGAGAATATTGCTTACTATCACAAAGCGCAGTTACAAAATGGTTATGAATTAAAAAAAGAGGATGGTATTTATTTAGGACAACGAGTGATTCCATTAGAAAAAGTGGGAGTTTATGTTCCAGGGGGAAGAGCTGCTTATCCTAGTAGTGTATTAATGAATGTCATTCCTGCAAAGATAGCGGGAGTGAAAGAAATTGTTATGGTTACACCTCCCAGCAAAGATGGCAGTGTAAATCCTTATATCGTTGCTGCGGCAAAGATTGCGGGAGTTAATAAAATCTATAAAGTGGGAGGAGCACAGGCGGTTGCAGCGCTTGCCTATGGAACACAAACGATTCCTAAGGTGGATAAAATTGTTGGACCTGGAAACATTTATGTAGCAACGGCAAAAAAATTAGTCTATGGAAAAGTTGATATTGATATGATTGCTGGACCTAGTGAGATTCTTGTCATTGCAGATGAAGGGGCGGATGCCTCCTATGTGGCAGCGGATTTGATTTCACAGGCGGAACATGATCCATTGGCTTCTTCAATCCTATTGACAACATCAAAGTCATTGGTGGAAAAGGTTAATGTAGAGTTAGAAAAACAGACTAGTCAGCTACCCAAAGAAGCAATCATTCGACAAAGCTTCTCCTCCTTTGGTACTAGCATTGTTTGTGAGAGCATTGATGAATGCATTGCAATTAGCAACGCTATTGCGCCAGAACACTTGGAATTGATGGTAGAAAATGCGAAAGATTATTTAGAACAAGTACAGAATGCAGGAAGCGTCTTTTTAGGATATTATACTTGTGAAAGTATTGGGGATTATTTTGGAGGAACCAATCATGTATTACCAACAAGTGGTACGGCACGTTTCTATTCCCCATTGTCTTGCGATTCTTTCGTAAAGAAAAGTTCCTATCTCTTTTATACGAAAGAAGCGATTCAAAAACATGGGGAAAAGATTATCAATATTGCCCATAATGAGAATCTTGATGGACATGCGAATGCGGTGAAAGTGAGGTTGTCCAATGAAAGAGATTAGCACATATCAGGCAATGGAAAGTGAAGGTATCTTGTTGAATGCCAATGAAAGCTTTACGAATTTATCATTGGCAATCCGAAAAGAAATTGCAGAAAAAATGATTGATATGCCATTTCAACGTTATCCTATTGATGGAAGTGATCCATTGATTTCTGCATACGCATCGTTCAGCAACAAGAAGAAAACACAGATTATTGCAGGGAATGGTTCGGATGAAATGTTAGGTTTATTAATTGGTTTAACTATGAAGGAAGGAAAAAAGCTTTACACGCTTCATCCAGATTTTTCGATGTACGATTACTATTGTGGAATGCACGGTGGTAAGATGGTAACCTATGCGATGGATCCAGAGAAACCGTTTTGTGTTGAACAATTCATCGCGAAAGGAAAAAATGAACAGGTTGATATGATTTTATTTTCCAATCCGAATAATCCAACAGGAAGGGTGATTGCTCCAAGCGATTTAATCAAAATCGTCGAAGCTTTTCCTAGGATTCCGGTGGTCATCGATGAAGCTTATGCGGATTTTGATGAAACTACCATGTTGGATTATGTGGATCAATATCCGCATCTGTTTGTCACTCGAACATTGTCAAAAGCGTTTGCATTAGCCGGTGCAAGAATTGGATTTTTAATTGGTAATGAAGCAACGATGCAACGTGTCGTTCCTTACAAAGTGCCTTATAATGTGAATCGTATGAGTGAGATTGCAGGATGTGTTGTATTATCTCATCAGGAGGAAATCAACCAGAATATTGCATGGATCAAACAAGCAAGAGATTCTTTATATCAAAAAATAGTAGCATTAAAAAAGGAAAATATAACGATTTATCCTTCCAAAACGAATTATTTATATGGGAAAAGTAAAGATAAGGAAAAATTACTTTCCCTATTGAAAAAAAAGAATATCGTAATACGAAATTATGCTGATGATAGTTTCCGTATTACGATTGGTGATGAAACAGCGAATGAAATGGTTTATGAAATCATTAAGGCGTTGTAGGGGGTCATTATGAGAAGAGTAGCACAGAAAAACAGGGAAACAAAGGAAACCAATATTTCCATAGCGATTAATTTAGATGGCAGTGGAAAAAGTGAAATCAACACAGGAGTCGGTTTTTTTGACCATATGCTTACCTTATTTGCTTTTCATGCGGGATTTGATTTAACGATAGAGGCAAAAGGTGATTTAAAGGTTTGTGATCATCATTTAATTGAAGATACCGGTATTCTATTAGGTGAGTTAATATTAGAAGCCTTAGGGGATAAACGAGGAATTGAGCGTTATGGTAATGCTAGAGTACCAATGGATGAATCACTTACCACAGTTGATCTTGATTTTAGTGGACGAAGTTATCTAGTTTATCATTGTGAATTAAAAAGAGATTGTATTGGAAACTATTCTACGGAAATGACAAAAGAATTTTTACAGGCATTAGCAGGAAATGCAAAAATGACACTGCATGTGAATAATTACTATGGAGAAAATGATCATCATAAAGTGGAATCCATTTTTAAAGCGTTAGGAAGAGCAATGAAGATGGCAACTGCAATTACCAATCAGAATATTCCTTCGACGAAGGGGGTCTTGTAATGATTGCAATCGTTGATTATGGAATGGGAAATTTACATAGTGTTTATAATGCGTTAGTTAAAATTGGTTGTCAATGCCAAATAACCAATCATAAGGAAGATTTAAAAAAAGCGAACGGGCTCATACTTCCTGGTGTAGGGGCTTTTTATGATTGTATGGAGAACTTAAAGAAAAGTGGTTTAATTGATACGATCAAAGAAGAATGTGCGAATGGAAAACCATTACTTGGTATTTGTTTAGGAATGCAGGTTCTTTTTGAAAAAGGTTTTGAAGTCAAAGAATGCGATGGTCTTGGATTATTACAAGGAAAAGTCGTTAAGATGATCGATCCTACCGTTAAGATTCCACATATTGGATGGAATCGTTTGGAAATCGTACAATCGGAGGAATTACTAGCAAAGACAGAGAAACCATTTGTCTATTTTGTTCACTCCTACTATGCACAAGCTTATCAGGAAGATCATTTAATTGCTTATGCTGAATATGGTAATTTAAAAATCCCTGCCTATGTTCGTTCCCGCAATATTATGGGAATGCAATATCACCCAGAAAAAAGTGGAGAAGATGGGCTTTCTATGTTGAAAGCTTTTAAGGAGATGTGTTTATGATTATCCTACCAGCAATTGATATCATTAATCGACAACCAGTACGCTTATATCAAGGAGATTATGCGCAAAAAGAAGTGGTTGGACAAAGTGTGTTAGAATTGGCAAAAAAATTTGAAAAAGAGGGTGCATCTTATCTTCATTTAGTGGATTTGGATGGTGCAAAAGAGGGTGTTTTGACCAATCAGGAAGTCATCGTTGAAGTGGCAGAGAAATTATCCATTCCAGTGGAAATTGGGGGTGGCATTCGTTCTATGGAATCGGTTTCCTATTATTTGAATCGTGGAGTTTCTCGTGTTATTTTAGGTACTAGTGCAATGGAGAATCCTGCATTTTTAGAAGCCGCGCTTGCTGCTTATGGTGATCAAATTGCGGTTGGTATTGACTGTAAGGACGGTTATGTCTACGGTCGTGGTTGGCTTGAGGCAAGCTCTCTATACTATATTGATTTTGCGAAACAGTTAGAAGCAAAAGGGGTAAAAACAGTTATTGTAACCGATATTTCCAAAGATGGAACCTTGAGTGGTCCGAATATCGATATGTTGTCAAAATTAAAAAATGAGGTTTCAATGAACATTGTAGCAAGTGGTGGTATCCATGTGATGGATGATATCAAGGCATTACAAGCATTGGATCTATATGGTGCGATCAGTGGAAAGGCAATGTATCACAAAACTTTAAATTTGAAAGAAGCGATTGCATATTGCGAAAACAGAAAGGGGTAGATCTATGTATACTAAACGAATTATTCCTTGTCTGGATGTCAAAGAAGGTAAGGTAGTAAAAGGAATTAATTTTGTTGATTTAAAAGCGGTTGGGGATCCGGTAGCTTTAGCAAAAAGCTATTACGAACAAGGTGCCGATGAAATTGTTTTTCTAGATATTTCTGCTACAAACGAAGGTAGAGAAACCATGGTAGATGTTGTAAAAAAAGTGGCGGAGACCATTTTTATTCCTTTCACAGTTGGTGGTGGCATTCGTACGATGGAGGATATTACTAGGATGTTAAGAGCAGGTGCAGATAAGGTATCTTTAAACTCGGCAGCGGTTCGAAATCCACAATTAATTAAAGAGGGAGCTACCCTATTTGGTTCACAGTGCATCGTTGCAGCCATTGATGCGAAACAACGAGTGGATAAGAGTGGTTGGAATGTATATGTGAATGGCGGTCGTATTGATACGGGACAGGATCTACTAGAATGGGTGGATATTGTGACAAAACTAGGAGCTGGAGAAATTTTGTTGACTAGTATGGATGCCGATGGTACGAAGCAAGGATTTGACATTGCTATGTTGGAGGCTGTTAGCCATCGTGTCAGTGTTCCTGTTATTGCTTCTGGTGGTTGTGGAAACAAAGAACATATCTATGAAGTATTTCAAACAAATGCAGCGGATGCTGCACTTGCAGCCAGTATTTTCCATTATGGTGAACATACGGTAAAAGAGGTTAAGGAGTATTTAAGAGATAACGATATTCCAGTGCGATTATAGGAGAAATTTATGCTAGAGGAAAAAGTGCTATCCGCAATTGATTTTGAAAAACAGGGTGGGTTAGTGCCCTGTGTTGTTGTTGATTATGAAAATGGAGAAGTATTAATGCTTGCCTATATGAATCAAGAAAGCTTGCAAATTACTTTAGAGAAGAAATTAGGGTGTTATTATTCTAGAAGTCGTAATGAATTATGGCTCAAGGGAGAAACCAGTGGACACTATCAGCATGTAAAAGAGATTACCGTTGACTGCGATTGTGATACCATACTAATGAAGGTAATCCAGGAAGGTGCTGCCTGTCATACAGGAAATCGTTCCTGTTTCTTTACCACTTTATATAAGGAGGAATCATAAATGAAAAATGAATTACAAGTGTTGTATGAAACTGTGTTGGAGCGAAAAGAACATGCAGAAGTTGGTTCTTATACCGCTTATTTATACGAAAAAGGATTAGAAAAAATTTTAAAGAAAGTAGGAGAAGAATGCACGGAAGTCATTATTGCTTCGATGAAAGAAAACAATAAGGAAGAAGTGATAGCGGAATTAAGCGATTTATTCTATCACTTGTTTGTATTGATGGCTGAAAAAGGCATTACTTTAGATGATGTAAATGAAGAATTACACAAACGTTCGAAGAAAACAGGTAATCTAAAACCAGAGCGTAAACCAATTGAAAATTATTAGGAGAGGGTATGCAAAAGTTTAACTATCATACGCATACGTATCGCTGTGGGCATGCTTATGGAAATGAAGAAGAATACATTAAAGCTGCCATAGAAGCTGGTTTTGAAACGTTAGGTTTCAGTGAGCACATGGGATATGAAGGTTGGGATGATCCAAACGAAAGAATCGATTATGATAAATTAGATCAATACATTGAAGATATCCAACGTATGAAAGAGAAATATAGAAATCAGATACGTATTTTCGTTGGCTTTGAATGTGAATACTTCTTTGATCAAAAGGAGCATTTAAAGAAGTATCAAAGGAAATGTGATTATTTAATTTGTGGGCAACATGCTCCTGATCGTAGTAATATTTATTATGATCAATATCCTTATTGTGGTGATGAATGGATTGAAAAGATGGCCGACCAAGTTTGTGAAGGAATCGAAGAAGGTCTATTTTCCTATATTGCTCATCCTGATTATTTTATGTTAAGCAAGTGTGATTTTACAAAAAGAAAGGCAAAAGCAATTGCTCGTATTGCCCAGTGTGCAAAACAACATGATGTGGTAATGGAAATTAACATAAAAGGAACAAAGTACGGAAGAAAGGATTATGCGATTGGTAATTCTTATTTGTATCCAAACAAAGAAGTTTTCAAAATCATAGGAGAAGTTGGGACAAAGGTTTGTTTTGGATACGATGCTCATCACCCAAATGCTTTATTGCAGCGAGAAAAAGAAAACGAACTGAAAGAAGAATTAAAAGAATTTCATTTACGGTTCGTCGATGATCTTGAATTATAAAAAGTAGGTAGGTTTGTTTTCGTTCCTTTCCTACTTTTTTCGCTTTCAAAAGTAATGGTAAAATAAAAAAAGGAGGAATTGCGATGCAATTACAAAATATTTTAGAAAAAAGACGAAGTGTACGAGTTTATCAAAATCGAGAAGTGGAGGATGAAAAAATAAAAGAAGTCATTGCAGCGGCAATCAATGCTCCTTCTTGGAAAAATTCACAAACGACTCGCTACTATGTAGTAAAAGAGAAATCGTTACTTGAAAAAATGAAAAAGACATTGCCGGAATTCAATCAGAATAATGTAAAAAACGCTCCTGTTTTATTAGTATCTACCGTGGTTTTAAATCGATCCGGATTTGAAAAAGATGGAAGAGCAAGCAATGAGTTAAGTAATGAATGGGGTTATTATGATTGTGGTTTACATGATATGATTCTATTGTTAAAAGCGTGTGAACTTGGATTATCCACCCTTATCATGGGAATACGAGATGCCAATCAAATTCGTTCTCTTTTAGCGATTCCAGATACCGAAGGTATTGCTAGTGTAATTGCGATGGGATATAGTGATTTTCATCCAGAGAAACCAAAACGAAAAAGTGTAGAGGAGATTACCTGTTTTTATTAGGTGATTTTCTATCTTTCAATACGATCGTTTTTGCTTCTTTTATTTCTTGATTATGATAGAAAGAATAACTTAATTGTAGAAACATTAAGATCCAAATGACAGGTTCGCTAAAACAAACTCCAAGATAATGAAAGATTGGGATAAAGATAAGAACAAAGATCATTTTTCCAAACATTTCAATAAAACTTGATACAAGAGGCAGAAATTTTTCTCCCATTCCTTGTAAAGCACAGCGAAGGATCAACAACGGACCGACAGCAAAATAGAAGGGTACATTGGTATTTAGATAAAGCAAGGCAGTCGTAATAACTTCAAAATCACTATTTCCACAGATTAGTTGGGTTAAAAAGGGACTAAAGAAATAATTGAGAAATAGGGTGATGATGCACCAGATAGTGGATAATATCATTGCATCTTTGACGCCTTTACGGATACGAGCAATACGTCCAGCTCCTTTATTTTGTGAAGTAAAGGTAGCCATCGCTGTGCCTAGTGTTGATAATGGTAAAGAAAATAAGGCGGATAATTTTCTAGCAGCGGTATGACCTGCAATGATATTGGTACCAAAACGATTGATGGAAGTTTGGAGCAGTAAAGTTCCTATGGATACAATGGAAAGCATAAATCCCATAGAAAATCCTTGCGATAGCAGTTCTTGGTACAAAGAAGAATCATAAGTGAAATCGCTATGGTCAGGAACCAATAAATGGCATTTTCTTATGATATAGAACAAACAAATGACAGCGGCAATTGCTTGGGCAATGATAGTAGCGATAGCAGCTCCTACGATACCAAAAGAAAAGATAGCGACAAATAATAAATCAAAAATGATATTTAGTACACTGGCAATCAATAGAACGATCAAAGGGGTAAAAGAATTGCCAATGGCTCGTAATAATGCAGCGCTTAAATTATAGGTTATGGTGACAAAGACAAAAATTCCAATAGGAAAAATATAGGAATAAGCATCTGCAATGATGGTTTTTGGGGTATGTAATAGCTCTAATATAGGATGTAAAAGAAAGAGCGTAAATAACATGATCAAAAGTGACAGGCACAAACTAAGAACGATGGATCCTGCGACACTTCGTTTCACCATGGTTTTGTTTTTAGCGCCATAATGTTTTGCGACAACGATTGAAAAACCACTTCCTACACCGGTGGAAAATCCGATGATGAGATCATATAAAGCTGTTGTAGCCCCTAAGGCAGCTAATGCATTGGCTCCTAAATAATGGGATACAATCATCGTGTCTACGGTATTGTAAAGTTGTTGAAATAAGGCTGCTAATAAAATTGGTATGGTAAATGTTAATAAAAGATAAAAAATATTTCCTTTGGTTAAATCAATTGCTTTCTCATTATTCATATTGTTCCTCACAAGAAAATATTTTATTAAAATACGGTAAAGAATGCAATCATTCCTATTGATAAAGTGCTTCTCTATTTTCTTTTTATGTGAATTTCCTGTATAATAATTTAAAAGATGAGGTGGAATTATGATAAAACTTTTTATTAGTGATTTTGATGGGACATTATTGGATGGAATGCATATGTTGAGTGATGAAACAACCAAAGCAATTCATGCATTACGTGCTAGTGGAGTTTCTTTTTTACCGGCTAGTGGAAGAGATTATGGTGCAATTCAGCAGATACTGGCTCCGATAGGAGTAAAGGTAAAATGCATCGCATTAAATGGGGGAGAGTTTTTTGACAATGATGGGAAAGTTCAGATTTCCTATAAATTACCAAAAGAAAAAACTTTGGAAGTAAATAAAATTATTGAGCAATATGATGTAGTAACGGACTACTATTTAGAAAATGACCGAGTAACATTGGTGCAGGAAAATGTAAAAGCCCATTATTTGGATTATTATATGCGTTCATCTGGAAAAACGATGGGAGAAATTTTGCATTTATTTCATGATTTGGATTTTGATAATGTAGTCGTAAGTGTGAAAGATATCAATCGTATTGCAGAAGTTGGTGTGATAAAAATGGAATCTCAATTTACCAATTTAGAAGAACGTAAAAAATGTCTGAAGCAACTAGAGAAAGTAGAAGGTATTGCTGTTACATCTTCTTATGGAATGAATGTAGAAATTTTAAGTAATCTTTCAACCAAAGGCGATATGGCTGAGTCCGTTTGTGAAATGTTTGGCTATAAGAAAGAAGAAGTCGTTGTCATAGGGGATAATTATAATGATTTAAGTATGATTCAAAAATTTCCTAATTCTTATGCGATGGGAAATGCTGTACCTGAAGTTATTGCAGCTGCAAAGTATAGGGCAGATACGAATGTAAATCATGGTGTGGCGAAAGTGATGTACGAAATAATTGAACAGAATCAAAGAGAAAAAGAACGTAATTCATAGAAAAATGGTGTGTAATCATTGACAATCATTGGGAAAGTTTTAAAATAAAATAGAATCCTACAGTTCCTTCACCAATAGGGTGAAGGATTGTTTTTATTAAAGTGAGGTAGTTATGAAAATACATGATATATTAAAAGAAAGACCTACATTATCCTTTGAAATTTTTCCACCAAAGAAAAACCAAGGGAAAATTGAGGATATCTTAGGAACCATTGAAGAATTATCTGCTTTGCATCCTGATTTTATTAGTGTTACTTATGGAGCGGGTGGTTCAACCACAGACAACACGGTGGAAATTGCTTCTTTGATCAAAAATACTTATCACACGGAAGTCGTAGCTCATTTAAGTTGTATTGATGCGACAAAAGATCATTTGATTGATGTGATTGAACGATTAAAGGAAAATGGGATTGAAAATATTTTATCACTGCGTGGTGATTATCCAAAAGAATACGATTGTGAGCATATCAATGAATTTCAATATGCCAGTGATTTAAATGTGTTTATTGAAGAACATTATCCTAATACATTTTGTTTGAGTGGCGCTTGCTATCCAGAAGTACATGAAGAAGCGGCTTCTTTGGAAGAAGATCTAATGCATTTAAAAAAGAAAGTAGATGCAGGTGCTAAATTTTTGATTACGCAGTTGTTTTTTGATAATCAATATTATTATCGACTTGTTCGAGAAGCTAGGAAGATAGGAATTAATGTACCTATTATTGCGGGAATCATGCCGGCTATTAATGCGAAGCAATTGCAACGTATGAAAAAAATCAGTGGTTCTTCGATTCCTTATGAATTAACTGCAATGATTGAACGTTTTGCTGGAAATAAAGATGCGATGTTAGAAGTAGGATTAAATTATACAGCGTATCAGATCATGGATTTGATTACCAATGGAGTGGAGGGGATCCATATCTATACGATGAATAAGCCAACGATTGCGAAAGAAGTATTGCGTCGTACCAATACGATATTAAGTGAGTTTACCCATGTGGAAAGATAATGCGAAACGTTATCTAGGAATCTTTGGTGAAATGGATCCTATCTTGGAGGAACTATTGGATTCGTGTTATGAAGAAGTAAAACAAGTGGCAGAACCAAAGTTTATGATGCAGCGTTGTCATTTACAACAGAATCCATTGATGATTGAAGAATATGCATTATCTTTGCCGTATTCGGATTTGGAAGAGATGTTAAGCGGTTGTCATGAATGTCTACTTGTGGCATGTACGCTAGGACCTGCAATGGATCGTAAGATTACCTATTATTCGCATGTTGATATGGCACGCATGAGTGTTTTTGATGCGGTGGCGAGTGCCTATATTGAAGAAATCAGTGATGCCTATGAGGCAAAGCAGAATTTAACAAATCGAACTATGCGATTTTGTCCAGGATATGGGAATGTGCCGATTTCGCTGAATCGAAGATTCGCGGATTTATTATCTTGTCATCGCCATATTGGACTATATGTTAGTGAAAATGACTTATTGTTACCAATGAAATCAATGATTGGAATCATAGGGATTGGTAGAACAAAAAAGAAAGATTGTTATCATTGTGTCAAGCGAGAGTACTGTGAGTTAAGAAAGCGGGGAAGAAGATGTTATTCGATCGATTAGGAAAAGAAGTTTTACTGTTTGATGGAGCAATGGGAACGCAGCTTCAGGAGGCAGGATTAAAAAGTGGAGAACTTCCGGAAGTATGGAACATAACAAATCCAGAACGGTTAGTAGAGATTCATTCCCGTTATTTAGAAGCAGGCAGTGATTTTATCACAACTAATACTTTTGGTTGTAATCGTTACAAAATGAAAGATAGTGGCTATCGTGTGGAAGATCTTATTCTAGCCGCTGTTCATAATGCAGAAAAAGCGAGAGAGAAAGTAGGAAAAGAAGCTTATATTGTGCTTGATATTGGTCCAATTGGGCAATTATTAAAACCGATGGGAACATTATCCTGGGAAGAAGCGTACGATGTGATCAAACAACAGGTTGTCGCAGTCAAAGATCGTGTTGATGCGGTTTTACTGGAAACGATGAGCGATTTGTACGAAGTAAAAGCAGGGGTTTTAGCAGTCAAAGAGAATAGTGATTTGCCCGTCTTTGTTTCGATGACATACGAAGCGAATGGGAGAACACTATCAGGATGTGATACTTTGACGATGGTCAATGTATTGGAAGGACTTCATGTTGATGCCTTAGGGGTAAACTGTTCCTTAGGACCAAAGGAATTGTCACCAATTATAAATGAGATTTTATCCTATGCGCATGTTCCTGTTTTAATGCAACCCAATGCTGGTTTGCCTTGTTTGGTCGATGGAAAAACATGTTATCATTTAGGAGTCGACGAATTTGTTGAAGAAAGCATCAAACATGTAAAAAATGGTGTTGCTATCATTGGTGGGTGTTGTGGAACCACCCCTGAATTTATTCGTCAATTACGAGAGTCATTACCAGAACAGCTTACTATCCTTTCTAATGATTATGTAACGAGAGTCAGCAGTGGTGTTCGTACGGTTGAATTTGGGAAACATGTTGTGGTATGTGGAGAACGTTTGAATCCTACAGGAAAAAAGAAATTAAAGTTAGCATTGCAGGAAAAACGGTATGAAGATGTTGTTAAGGAAGCCATTCTCCAAAATGAGGCGAACGCTCATGTGTTGGATGTCAATGTGGGGGTTGCAGGAATTGAAGAAGATAAAGTTATGCCAGAAATCATATCTTTACTTCAAGAAGTAATTACTTTGCCTTTGCAAATTGATAGTTCCCATGCAAGTGCAATTGAAGCAGCTTGTCGTATCTATAATGGGAAACCACTCATTAATTCGGTTAATGGAAAAGAGGAGGTCATGGAAGCAATCTTTCCAATTGTGAAGAAATATGGGGGTGTTGTTGTCGCATTGACATTAGATGAAAATGGGATACCGGCGAAAGCAGAAGATCGTTTTGAAATAGCGAAGCGAATTATAAAAAAAGCTGCGAACTATGGAATTCATAAAAAGGATATTATTGTAGATGCTTTGGTATTAACGGTAAGCGCACAGCAAAAAGAAGTGTTCGAAACCATCAAAGCGGTTTCTATGATCAAAACATTAGGCGTTCATACTGTCCTTGGTGTCAGCAATGTTTCTTTTGGTTTACCAAAGCGACCTTTGCTGAATCGTACTTTTTTATCCATGGCAATGGCAGCAGGATTGGATATGCCGATCATGAATCCATTGGATGAAGAAATGATGAGTTGTGTGGATGCGTTTAATGTCTTATACAATTATGACAAAGATGCACAACAATACATTCAAAGACATAGTGACGGGGAAGAAAAAACGAAACTGACGACGAAAGAAGTCTCTTTAGCCGATGCGGTTTTACATGGTTTAAAGAAAGAAGCGGTAAATGCGGTAAAAAAAGAATTGGCAGAAAAGGATGCTATGGTAATCATTAATGAAGTTTTGATTCCGGCATTAAATCATGTGGGAAAGCTATATGAAGAGAATAAAATTTACTTACCACAGTTAATTCAGTCAGCAGAAGCAAGCAAAGAAGCCTTTTCGATCATTAAAGAAAGTTTTGTTTCGGGTTCTATGGGGAAAGGTCCTATTATTATGGCAACGGTAGAAGGGGATATCCATGATATTGGAAAAAATATCGTTAAAGTAGTATTGGAAAGTTATGGTTACCAGGTGATTGATTTAGGAAAAGATGTCGCAATTGAAAAAGTTGTAGAGGCATACTACACCTATCATCCGAAAGCGATTGGATTAAGTGCGTTGATGACGACGACGGTCTTAAATATGAAAAAAACAATAGAAGAACTACGAAAAATCAAAGATGTTTGTCCTATTTGGGTAGGGGGAGCCGTTTTAAATCCAGAATTTGCGATTGAAATTGGTGCTGATTACTATACAAAAGATGCGATGGAAAGCGTGGAACTACTAGAAAAAATAATTCAATAAAGAGAAGCAAAGTGGAAATAACTTTGTTTTTCTTAGTTTCTATTGTCTTAACATTATATTTATTGTACAATAAAAAAGTATGTGAGGTAAATGATATGATTAAACTGTTGGTAAGCGATATAGATGGAACATTACTTAATGAAAAACATGTGGTGGATTCACCCACTCAGATTGCTGTTAAGAAACTAAGAGAGTCTGGCATTTCTTTTATGGTAGCAAGTGGTAGAAATTATGAAGCTATTTTAGAAGCACTTCAGGTTTTTGATTTTAAGTGCAAATGCATTGCACTCAATGGAGCGGATTTTCGCGATAATGATGGGAAAAGTTTGATCATTAAACCGATTGGAGATGCCGCTATCGATAAAATGAAAATGATTATTGAAAATAGTGAGGTAACCATGGAATATTATTGTGCTGATGGTGCTTATACACAGATTGATCAGGATCAGTTGATACCTACTTATATTGAAAATTTTATGTATATGTTTGATATTAGTTATGCAAAAGCGAAAAAGTTTATTGATGAGTTAGCAGTGGATAAATATATGATTACATTAAAAGATTTTGATGAAATTAGAAAGCATACGATATTAAAACTAGAATTTCATTTTCGCGACAAAATGGAACGAAATCGTGTGAAAGAACTTTTATATCAGATTGAAGGTCTTCATGTAACCAGTTCTGCTCCATTAAATATTGAAGTGACGCATTATGATGCGACCAAAGGAAACATGATTGAAGCCGTTTGTGAATACTATGGTTATGCGAAAGAAGAAGTGGTCGTCATTGGTGATAGTGCGAATGATTTAAGTATGTTAACTCGTTTTCCTCACTCCTATGCCATGGGGAATGCAAGTGATTATGTCAAAGATGCAGCAACGCACATTACCGATGATAATGCTCATCAGGGTGTTGCAAAAGTGATTCATTCGTTGTTAGAAAACCAATAAAAAAAGAAGGGAACGATGGAATTAAATAGCCATTGTCTCTTCTTTTTTACTTTCTTCATTGGTTTCCCATCTTCCATAAATACCACATGGTAAAATCGTGTTTGTTCTTGTGATGGGAAGACCTATTTCACCGGTTTGAATCTTTCCTTCAGGATATTTTTTCAATATGGTAGCATGCAGTAAATTTGCTAATACGGTGGCACTAAATCCTGTTGTATAAGAGTTGATTAAAAAGAATAATGGATGTTCATCTAAAATTTCCATGCAAGCTTTAACGAGAGGATAAAGCTGTTCTTCAATTTTCCATAATTCACCATTAGGACCTCTACCATAGCTAGGAGGATCCATAATAATGACATGGTAGGTTCTTCCACGACGTTTCTCACGTTGTACAAATTTTACCACATCATCAACAATGAAACGAATTTTTTTATTTTCTAGATGAGAGAGATACATATTCTCTTTTGCCCAACTTACCATACCTTTACTGGCATCGACGTGAACAACTTCACTAGCTCCTGCTTTGGCGCAAGCCATGGTAGCTCCCCCAGTATAAGCAAATAGATTTAAAACACGGATTTCACGATTTGCATGACTAATTTTATCAAACATATAATCCCAGTTTGCTGCTTGTTCTGGAAAAATTCCAGTGTGCTTGAATCCGGTTGGAGAAACTTTGAATATTAAATCACGATATTGGATGGTCCATTGATCTTTCACTTTTTTGATATATTCCCAATTCCCTCCACCTTTATTGGAACGATGATAATGGGCGTGTGGTTTTTGCCAAAGGGTGTCTTCCTTTTCCATTGGCCAAATTGCCTGTGGGTCTGGACGACGTAGGATAACATCTTTCCAGCGCTCTAATTTCTCACCATTTCCGGTATCGATACATTCATAGTCTTGCCAGTTTTTTGCTACTAAATTACGGTTCATAATTGGCTCCTTTTTAAAACAGTAGTATTATATCATGAATCAAAATGTTCGTTAACTTAAAATGGTGAAAATGGGAAATTGTGGAAAAATGAGTGAATTAGAGAAAGAATGATTTAGAAAATAAAATATGTGATAAAATAAAACATATAATGTAGTTATCAATGAGGTGAAAAAGAATGGCAAATATTTTATATGACAACTGCTTTATTACTAGTTATCAAAGTGAGGTAAAAGAAGTCATTGAAGAAAATGGTTTTTATTGGCATTATTTAGAAGAAACAATTTTTCATCAAGGTATGTGTGGGGTAGACCCTGATGAAGGTTTGATCAATCAGCATCGGGTCCTTAAATTAAAGAAAGAGGGCGACAAAGTTTGGCATTTACTAGATGTAAAATTAGAAGGGAAAGTGACCTTATCCGTTGATTTCCATTTGCGTTTTTCTCATGCTCAGGTGCATACCGCCCAGCATTTGCTTTGTGGAATCATGGAGAGTGTTTATGGTTGCAAGATGCTTTCCCATCAATGGAACGGAAATTATAATGAAATTGAATTTGCAACCGATCAAATTAGTGAACGAAAAATTCATGAATTACAAGTTATTGTCAATGGGTTGATTCGTGATGATCTAAAAGTAAAGATCTTTTATCCAACCAAGATGGAAATGGCGAATTATGCAATCGATAATCCTGGATTATATGATGAAGTACGTATGGTTTCAATTGGTGATATAACGACAAAACCTTGTACGAATATTCATATTCCTTCTTTGCGTTATTTGCAGATGGTGAAAATTAATGGTTGTGAGAAAACGGAAAAAGGGGTTAAGATCATGTTTGTTTGTGGGGATCAGCTTTTGAATAACTACGATCGATATTATGAATCTTTAAAGAAGGCATCAAAACTTTTGGCACAGCCTTTTGATTTTATTGAACTTGGAATCCTGAAATTAGTGATGGAAAACAATACGCAAAAAGCAGATATGGCTTTGTTAAGAACGAAGTATGTAGAAGCATTAGCGCAAGGGATGGATTGGAGCAAAAAACAGTATCGAGTTTATGATGATATGGATATTCGTACTTTCCTTTTGTTTGTAAATGAATGTGCTAAAATTAGTAATAATGATTTTATTCTATTATGGAAACAGGAAAAGCGCATGCATATCGCCTTGTATTCGGTTTGTGGGAATGCAATTCAACAATGGCATGAAATCTTAGATGGTTATGCGATTAGTGGAAATGGAAATGAGTATTTAATGCAAGGTGGAAGCAGTTATAAAGAAGAAATTGAAGATTATCTGTCGAAAAAAATAGAAGAAATAGAAATATCTATGATATAATAGCTTCATATGGAGGAGTTTTATGAAGAAAGTGTTATGTCTGCTTTGTCTTTCCTTTGCCTTGTGTTTGAGTGCTTGTGGGAAAGAGGAACCGGTAAAGAAATCAGAAATTGAAATTGTAAAAAATGATGTCTATGCGGAACCTAATGTTCCTAGTGATGCGCAGGTAAAATTGTTTAATAAATTAAGCAAAGCGGTGAATAAAGATGATGACAAGGAAATGATTGCGACATTAGTGGCTCAGAATTTTGCGTTTGATTTCTTTAGTTTAAAAAATAAAGAATCATCTTCTGATGTGGGTGGGTTAACTTATTTGCCAGAAGCAAGTAGGGAGGATTTCACTACTTTTGCGAGTGCTTATGTTTACAGCAATTATGCAACCATCAAAAACAATGAAGGAGTTGCGAATTTGCCGATGGTGAATGAAGTTAATGTGGATGGGGTAGAAGCTACCACCTATGACTATACCGTAAGAACGGCTGCTGATGCTCAAGCAGGAACAGAAGCAAGTGAGATTACGAATACTTATGATGCATGGAATATTACCATTGGGATATCCTATGATAAAACTTCACTCAACGAGGATGAACTAAAAAAGGTTGCTACTATTACAGTCATTGATTTTGATGGACGACTTTGTGTTGTCAGCATGAATTAAAAGATAACTGCAGAAAAGTCTGCAGTTTTTCTTGTTTTTGATTGTAGACAAAATGTCTACAATACGATATGATAGTGATGGGTGAATGGAATATGTATCATAAAACAGTAGATGTTGTTGTTTTAAATAAAGCAGAAGGAGGTATAATTCCTTTGTTTATTGTTTGGGATGATGGTAGGAAATTTAAAATTACACAAAGTTTTAGTGTTGGACAACGAGTGTCACTAAGTGGGGGATGTGGTAATCTATACTACATTATCATCAAAAATAAACAAAAAAAATTGTATCATGATGTCGTTCATAACAATTGGTTTTTGGAAATGCAAGAAGATATGGGAAACCAATTTTAAATGAGATAGCTTGAGGTTGTTTAAAAAAGTGAAATTTTACGAGTTTTCTTTTTTTACTTGAATAATAAGAAATAATATTTTATAATAATACCCATAACAGCGATGATAAGGAATAGTAATCTTGAGATGAACAATAGAGAGCAGATGGTTGGTGGAAATCTGTGTAACATGAGAGATGAACTGACCGAGGAGCTGGCCGATAAGCGGTCCGTAGGCGGCGTTAACGTATAATGAAGGGCATACTTTGAAATAGTATGAACTAAGGTGGTACCGCGTTAATAACGTCCTTAGATTATCTAAGGGCGTTTTTATTTTTATGATAATGAAAAGGAGAGAATGAAAATGGGTTTTGATCACAAGATGATTGAAAAGAAATGGCAACAATATTGGGAAGAGAATAAGACATTCGTTTGTGATGTTTGGGATTTTTCGAAACCAAAATTTTATGCAGTGGATATGTTTCCATATCCAAGTGGACATGGATTGCATGTTGGGCATCCAGAAGGATATACTGCAAGTGATATTGTTTGTCGTATGAAAATGATGCAGGGTTATAATGTATTACACCCTATGGGATTTGATTCTTTTGGACTTCCAGCCGAACAATATGCGATTCAGACAGGGAATCATCCGGAAGGATTTACATTAAAAAATATTCAGACCTTTACAAGACAATTAAAGATGCTGGGCTTTGGTCTTGATTGGGATAAAGAAGTATCGACCTGTGATCCAAGTTACTATAAATGGACACAATGGATCTTTAAACAGCTTTATAAGGATGGATTAGCAAAACTAGTCAACATTCCTGTTAACTGGTGTGAAGAATTAGGGACGGTACTTGCGAATGATGAAATTGTGGATGGGAAAAGTGAAAGAGGTGGCTATCCGGTTATTCGAAAGAATATGATGCAGTGGGTCATTGATATTCCAAAATATGCAGATCGTCTATTAGAAGGTTTAGAGGAAATTGATTGGCCAAATTCTACAAAGGAAATGCAGCGTAATTGGATAGGAAAGTCAATGGGTGCCCATGTCGATTTTAAGGTGGATGGACACGATGAAAAATTCACCGTATTCACAACGCGTTGCGATACGTTATTTGGAGCAACCTATTGTGTATTAGCGCCAGAACATGATCTGGTTGCTAAAATCACAACAACAGAGCAGAAAGATGCGGTAGAAGCTTATGTGAAAGAGTGTGCTACAAAATCAGAATTAGAGCGTACCGAATTAAATAAGGAAAAAACCGGAGTATTTACTGGAGCCTATGCAATCAATCCAGTGAATGATAAGAAAATTCCGATTTGGATTTCGGATTATGTATTAGCTAGCTATGGAACTGGTGCTATTATGGCAGTACCTGCACATGATACTAGAGATTATGAATTTGCTAAGAAATTTAATATTGCCATTATTCCGGTATTAGAAGGTGGCGATATTAGTAAAGAAGCATGGACGGAAGATGGTATTCACATTAATTCTGGCTTCTTAAATGGAATGAATAAAGAAGATGCGATTGCTGCTATGATTGCCTTTTTAGAAACGAATCAATGTGGAAAGGCACAAGTGAATTATCGTTTACGTGAATGGATCTTCGCTCGCCAACGTTATTGGGGAGAACCAATTCCCGTTGTTCATATGGAAGATGGAACGACGGAAGTGTTGGAAGATGATGAATTACCATTACGCTTGCCAGACTTAGAAGATTATTCTCCATCAAAGAGTGGGGCAAGCCCATTAGAAAAAGCATCCGATTGGGTGAATATAGAACGTCATGGAAAGAAAGGAAAAAGAGAAACAAGTACGATGCCAGGAAGTGCTGGTTCAAGTTGGTATTTCCTTCGTTATATTGATCCAAAAAATGATAAAGAATTTGCTAATTATGAACTTCTGAAACATTGGTTACCGGTGGATTTATATATTGGAGGAAGTGAGCATGCAGTAGGACATCTATTGTATTCAAGAATGTGGAATAATTATTTATATGATAAGGGTCTTGTTCCAGTTAAAGAGCCATTCCAAAAGTTGTTCCACCAAGGAATGATTTTAGGAGAAAATAATGAAAAAATGTCGAAATCAAGAGGTAATGTTGTCAATCCGGATGATATCGTAAGAGAATATGGTGCAGATACATTACGTTTGTATGAGATGTTTATGGGACCTTTAGAAAGCGCAAAACCTTGGAGTGAAAAAGGAGTGGAAGGTTCTCGTAAATGGTTGGATCGTGTGTATCGATTGTTTATTGAATTGGATAAATTAAGTGATGAAAATGATGGTTCACTTGACTATAGTTATCATTACACAGTGAAAAAAGTAAGTGAAGATTTTGAATCATTAAATATGAATACTGCGATCTCACAAATGATGATCTTTATTAATGATTGTTATAAAGCAAAGAGTGTTTATCGTGAATATGCATTGAATTTTATCAAGATGCTTTCTTGTGTTGCACCACACATTTGCGAAGAAATGTAT
>JBGUVL010000019.1:0-11921 GCA_045134375.1 Breznakia sp.
CATTATCCTCAGTGATTGGAATTTGATTAACAACATGCAAATCGATTTCTCAAAAGGGGAATATGAGATTTCCGATTTACAAATGTATTCCGTTCCCTACCAAATCATTCGAGATCGAAAAAAAACGATCATAGAAGCAAAAAATCAAACAACGGATGCCATCTTCTTTGGCACAATAACACTGGATCAAGATGGTTACTTTGTCACTTCATTACCGTATCAAAATGGATACCAAATCATTGTCGATGGAACACCAACCAAAGCAGAAATTGTCAATCAAGCATTTGTCGGTTTTCCACTCAAAAAAGGTACCCATCAGATCAGCATACAATTTAAAGCCCCATTGAAAATAATAGGCAATATTCTAAGTGGTATAGGAGGATTATTTTTCTTGATCATGATTTGGAAGGAGAAAAAAAGATGAAACGAAAAAGAAATGAATTGTGTCGATACATTATTTGTGGCGCACTCACCACATTCGTAAATTATCTCATTTATTGGATATTGAATCCCATTTGTCATTATTTAATCGCAAATAGCGTGGCATGGATCGCCGCCGTCCTATTTTCCTTTTATGGAAATCGTCTCTACGTTTTTTCAAGCAATGGTAATGCATGGAAAGAAGCCATTTCATTCATCACTATGCGATTCCTTACATTACTAAGTGAAAATATACTTTTATTCCTTATTATCGATGGCTTTCGCTGCCATCCATTACACAGTAAAATCATCGTAAGCTTGCTAACGATCATTGCCAATTATGCCATTTGCAAACAAAAAATTTTTCACACAAAAAAGGAGAAGTATTATGAATCTTATTAGTATTATTGTCCCATGTTACAACGAGGAACAAATGCTCCCTCAATTTTATAAAGAAACGACACAAGTATTAAAAACAATAAAAAACACCAATTACGAATTCTTGTTTATCAACGATGGAAGTCAAGATCACACGTTGTCTATCCTGCAACAACTCTCGAAAAACGACTCCCATTGCAACTATTATTCATTTTCTAGAAATTTCGGTAAAGAAGCTGCCATGTACGCTGGTCTCACTTATGCCAAAGGAGATTATTGTGTCATTATGGACGCCGATTTACAACATCCTCCTCAATTACTACCTGCCATGTATCATGCGCTTGCGATGGAAGGCTATGATTGTTGTGGTGGAAAACGTGTTAATCGAGATGGAGAGAACAAAATAAGAAGTTTCCTTTCCACCTGTTTCTATAAAGTAATCAGCAAAATGAGCCAATTTGATATGTGCGATGGCAATGGAGATTATCGAATGATGAAACGACAAATGGTAGATGCTATTTTAGAAATGAAGGAATATAACCGTTACATGAAAGGATTATTCTCTTTTGTAGGATTTGACACGAAATGGATTGAATTTCCTAATATAGAACGCGCCAAAGGAACTAGCAAATGGAATCTAAAAAGTCTATTTGCTTATGCTTTTGAAGGTATTCTCTCTTTTTCTACCGCACCGATAACATTCGCTGCAATCATCGCAATATTTTTGATCCTTGCTTCAGTTCTTTTACTAATTACACAAATTTCAGCTTTCCTATTAATGCATCAACCGTATTCTATGAGTATCTTGATTATTACACTTATTTTATTTTTAAGTGGAGTTCAAATGTTATTTGTTTATCTACTTGGAGAATACACTACAAAAAGTTATATGGAAAGCAAAAAAAGACCAATCTATATTATTAAGGAATCAAATCAATCACAATGATTGGTTTTTTTCTGCTTTCCTTCCCATCAAATACCACTTGCAATCACACTTAAATTTTGTTATTATTGTAGGGCATTCAATGATATTGGGGTGTAGCCAAGCGGTAAGGCAACGGACTCTGACTCCGTCATGCATAGGTTCGAATCCTATTACCCCAGCCAATAAAAAGAAGAACAGGAAGGTACCTATTGCACTTTCCTGTTTTTGTTTTTTTCTTTACTTAACAACGATTCAAATAACAACAAAAAAATTCCCCAACCGAGGAATTCTTTTTCAATGGCGTCCACGACAGGATTCGAACCTGTGACCGCACGCTTAGAAGGCGTGTGCTCTATCCAGCTGAGCTACGTAGACGTTTGCCAAACTGCTAAATTATAATAACAAATCTTTATAAAAAAAGCAATAGAAAAATACAAAAGAACAAAATTTAGCAACTAGAACGATTTTCAAAAAAAGGTACTCCATTCATTTTGATAAGCGGAGTACCTTTTACAAAAATCAAATTATCATTGATTACGATTCCACAAGTCTTTCCCAAGTGTGATCAATAAAAAAGCTTCCTATTGGTGCACTAATTAAAATGGATACCACCGCAACCGTAACAACAATTTTTCCACATGGCAATCCTACCGCTAAAGGCAATGCTCCAATCGCCGCTTGAACCGTTGCTTTTGGAAGATAAGCTCCCATACAAAACAAACGCTCTTTTTTAGTCAAAGAACTTCCAAGTAAACAACAAGAAACTCCCAACATACGTACGCAGAGTGCCAACAATACTAACAGAACAGCACTTCCTGCCATTTCACCAACATATCTCATATCAATCGTAACTCCCACCAATACAAATAGCATAATCTCAGCACCAACCCACAGTTTATTATATTTCACACCTAATCGAATTGCCAATGGTTCATATTTTGCTTTGATTACCATACCCATTACCATAATTGCCACCAAAGCAGAAATCGTAAAACTACCTGTCAATGCATCTTGAATCGTAATTAATACAAAGGAAACCCCCAATATGACCAGAACTTTGCTAGAATCACGAAGATGAACCTTACGAAACAACCACACAAGCAACCAACCAACTAGGATACCACAAAAAGCACCCATAACCAAAGAAATTGGAATCCTTAAAAACATCTGAACATTCATGTGACTCGTCTTGACAAAAGAAAGAAAAGAGGAAAACAACACAATCACAAAAATATCATCCAGACTCGCACCAGCTAAAATAAGTTGAGGTATCCTATGTTTCTGTCCTTTTCCCTCCTCAATCATTTTCGTCATTCTTGGAACAATAACAGCCGGTGAAACTGCCGCCAACACACTCCCCAACAACAACGCTTCCGGAAGAGAAATGCCAAACAGCAATGGCGCAAAAATAGCTGTCCCTACCATTTCAAAACACGCTGGTACAAAACACATGAGAATAGCCGGTCTTCCCACTTGCTTTAAATCTTTGATCCGCAAGGTCAATCCTGCTTTCGTCAAAATAATTACCAACGCAATCTGACGAACATCTGCCGCAATCAAAAGCATCTTCTCATCTAATAAATCAAACGCATACGGACTAACCAACATCCCCACAACAATCATTCCAACTAAAGCTGGAATACCCAAACGCCTGCACAATTCTCCAAACAATACTCCACCGAGTAATATGATGGCAATACTCAATAACATATTCACTACCCCCTATATAAATAAAAAATCTGACAGCGTACACTGAAAAACAGTAGACGTCATCAGATTTAAGAAACCGTTCCTAAAACACTTCGTACTAAATAAGTACTGGGAGAACATCATTCCCAATATTTATTTTATCATGTCCTTGTTTTGTAAACAAGTCTTTTACCATATACAAAGTAAGTGCATCATGCCTAAACATATAACCGCAATTCCTACCCAACAGCAAAATCCCATCAAAATAGGTTTTCCACCTGTTTTGATCAAATGTACAATGTCCGTATTAAAACCAATTGCACTCATCGCCATCACGATAAAAAATTTACTCAATTCCTTTAATGGTGAAGTTACTGCCGGTGGTAATGAGAATACCGTCGTAACTACAGAGGCTAAAACAAAGAAAATAATAAAAAATGGGAATACCTTACGCAATTGAAAATGATTTCCACTATCGCCTTTGGCTTTTCTAGAACGATAAATCGCTAATACTAATGTAATTGGGATAATTGCTAATGTTCTGGTTAATTTTACAATGGTTGCCGCATCTAAAGTATTGCTCGCATGAATACCATCCCATGCTGCCGCTGCCGCTGTTACCGAAGATGTATCATTGATGGCACTTCCTGCAAATAAACCAAAACCTTCATTGGACAATCCCAGCATACCTCCTAATGTAGGAAAAATCAACGCCGCCAAAATATTGAATAAAAAGATAACGGAAATGGATTGGGCAATTTCTTCATCGCTCGCTTCAATCACAGGAGCCGTTGCCGCAATCGCACTACCACCACAAATACTAGAACCTACCCCTACTAAAGTTGAAATCTTCGATGGCATTTTCATCAATTTATACATTACATAGGAAATGATCAATGAAGTCGAGATCGTAGAAATAATAATAGGTAACGATTGACTTCCTTTGGAAAGAATATCACTTAAATTCATTCCAAATCCAAGCAAAATGACCGCATACTGCAATATTTTTTTCGATGTATAAGTAATTCCTGGTAGCAATCCTTGTTTGTTTTTCACAAACTGCGTTACGATCATTCCAATCAAAATCGCAAATACAGGTCCTCCCACCACAGGAAACATTTTTCCCATCCAAAAAGAAGGAATCGCAATTGCCAAACATAATAAAATTCCAGCACCTTTTGTTTTTATAAATTCCATAATTTACCCCCTACATTTTACCGCAATTATTATACCGAACATTTTCAATAAATAATAGTTATAATAATTTATATATTCATAAAAATATCTTATAATTAATAAAGAGGTGATTACATGCTCGACTTTAAAGTAGAGACGTTCCTATGCGTCGCAAAACATTTAAATTATACAAAAGCAGCAGAGGAATTAGGTTTAACCCAACCCGCCGTTACCCAACATATCAAAGCATTGGAAAATAGCTACCAGGTACCATTATTTCAAAAACAACATCGGAAAATCATTTTAAGTGAAGAAGGCAAATTGCTTTATAACGCATTGACTACTATGAAACATGATGATATCTTCCTACGACAACAATTGACCACCATCCATCAAAAAAAGAAAAATCTCCTATTTGGTGCAACATTGACCGTGGCAGAATACTTATTACCAGATCATTTAAGTCAATACCTCAAAGAGCATCCCCACACAAAAATGCAAATGATTGTAGCGAATAGTGAAAAATTACTTGCTATGATCAATAATGGAGAAATTGATTTTGCGATTATTGAGGGTTATTTTACCAAAAGTGATTTCGATCATTTATTATATTCCAAAGAACATTTTGTTGCCGTCGGATCCTCCCAAATGGATTTCCGTAGCATCCATACGCTCGATGATCTATTCTCCCATCGATTAATTTTACGAGAAAAAGGTTCCGGAAGCCGCACTATTTTTGAAAAATATGCAGAAGAAAAAAACATTAGCAGCAATGATTTTTTCTCTTGCATTGAAATTGGAAATATTAACGTGCTCAAGCAACTAGTGATTCAAAATATTGGAATTACCTTTCTATATGAGGCAGCTGTACAAAAAGAACTAGCGTCAAAACAAATGACGATCATCCCTTTAGATGATTTTCCTCTAACGCATGACATCTGTTTTGTATGGCGCAAAAACAGTATTTTTAAAGAACATTATCACTCACTGTTTGAAAAATTTAATCGCATCAACCCAAAGAACAGAGAAAGGAAGGATTAACCATGACCTATGATTACTATGTTTCATCTTTTGGTTCATTCTTATTAGAGGAAGAAAATGGACGACTTTGTTCCTTGACGCTCACTTCTACTCCACCAAAAGAAATGCAAGAAACACCACTGACGAAACAAACAAAACAGCAATTAGACGAATATCTTCAAGGACAGCGGCAACAATTTACGATCCCTCTTTCTTTAAAAGGAAGTACCTTCCAGCAAAAAGTATGGCTCGCGTTGCAAACCATCCCCTATGGAGAAACTCGTACTTATCAACAAATTGCACAACAAATTGGCTGTCCAAAAGGATGTCGTGCAGTGGGAAACGCTAACAACAAAAATCTAATACCAATTATTATTCCTTGCCATCGCGTCATCAAAAAAAACGGTTCATTAAGTGGCTATGCTTTGGGAGTCACAAGAAAAGAACAACTTCTAGCCTTAGAGAAAGAAAAAAACGAATAACGATGAAAACGACGAGTAAAGCTCATGTTTACAACGTCGTTTCAATTTCATCATCTCTATTTATTCAATATATTTAAAATGAATGGTGACATCTTCTCCTTTTAACCATAAAATCGCATAAGAAGGTGGTCGACCATCTCGATTATGATACAAAGAACCTGGATTTAAAAGATAGATACCATTTTTAACATTTTCATATGCCACATGAGTATGCCCAAAACAAACAATATCACAGCCATGTTCTTTCGCTCTCTCTATCATCTGTTCCTCTCTTTTGCGATAAGAGAATTGGTGGGAATGAAACATAATGATGCGATGCTCTCCGACATTCAATACACGCTGAATCGGATAGGAATAGTAATCATTATTCCCACACACAGTAACTAATTCTGGATAGGTAAACTCATCGACACAGATATCCCCACAATGTAAAAACAGATCCGCATCACTTTCTTCTAATTTTACATACTCAATCATATTATTACATCCATGCGAATCACTCATCACCACGATTTTCATGTTCCCTAATCCTTTCTAATGCAGTCCGGCTGCTATTTCTTCCAAATTCGCTAAATTATCGTACATAATAGTTAAATAATCTTTATTTTCCTTTTTTTCATCCTTACTCAAACTGGATAAATTACTTAACTCCACTTCAACTAATCCTAACTCATTTTTCAATTGCTGATAAAGAGACTCCATCTCATCGTTCAAGTTTGGTTCATGAACAATATAATTTACGTCATCATCAATAATTCGCTGTTTAATAACATTTAATTGTGCTTCACTTGGCAATGCCCCATAGCGAGATAAACAAACCGGATAAACCTGAATTCCATAAGAACGTTGCCAAACACCAAAACTCGGTGTCATCGTTACCAATTTGATATTTTCTACTTCCTTCAAATGCTGATATTCCACATCCAAACGAGTCAAATCCAATTCTAACTCTTTATAGTTTTCACGAAAAGCAGCTTCAAAATTAGGATACTGCTCAATCAGATAATCTCGAATGATTTCAGCCGAAGAAATCATGGATATCGGATCCATCCAAATCATAGGATCATTTTCATATTTATCAATTTGATTAAATAAATCTCCATCATAATAAGCACTTTCCACAGCAGTTAAACTACCATTGACCATCCTTGTGGTATAACGCTGAAACTTATAAAAAACACTTTTGCTTGCCAAATCAACCAAATCCGTGTGAGAATTGCGAATTTCATCACGATAAACATCAAAATAAGGCTCTAAATCCTGTATGTAAAAAAGCACTTTGCTATCTTCCAACATTTCATTGAAATTTTTGTTAATCGAAGCCGTCTGAATGGCACCATCTTGTGATAGATTATGAACTTTCACATAGTCTCCACCAATTCTTTCTACAATATATTGAATCGGATAAATGGTAACACACACTTCAGCGCTGGTTGGCTTACAAGCACACATACCAAATAAAAGTGCTACTCCTACCAACAGACTTAGAAATTTCTTTACTCTCATTTCGCATCCTCCGTTATGTAGATTATAGCACACTTCCGCTATGATTTCATTTAAATATACTGCGAGAGAAATTCATTTTCATGGAATAACTTTCCATTGCGAAAAATCAAATTCTGACGGTTTTTATAAATATCACTATATTGATGCAATTTCACTCTCCCAAAACCACCATAAAGAAATCGATATAAATAAAAATCCCTAACTTCTTCTTTAAAATGAATCACTTCATTGATCCAAACGATAAGAAATAAAAAGAACCACAACCATACGGATGGCACCTGCCATAAATTTCTTATCAAAAGCCATCCTGCACAAATAAGTGATAATCCTAAACTAAGTGCCTTGCTGATGCGATAAGGAAATAAAAATTCCAATAAAGAACGCAGTATTCGACTGCCATCTAACGGATAGATTGGTAATAAATTAACGACTAAAATCTGCCAATTGATTGCCCTTAAATATTGAAAAAAAGCATTGGATATCAAATCCCATTGATTCGCTAAAAAAAGCATGAAATAGGCAATAATATGCACGCTTAAACCAGCCCATAGGATCCTTATCTGCACCCAGCTACCCTGATGTTCCAAATGTGGTAAATAAGCACATAATCCAAAAGGATAAACCATTACTTTACCACAAGAAATACCAAAATGTTTCGCAACGATGATATGCATCATTTCGTGAATGCTCAAAAGGATAAATATGAACAATAACACTTTTCCTAAATGGAGCGATAACGCAATTGGCAAAACTACGATCCACAATTTCGAAAAGATAATTTTCATTCCATTGCCATCGCTTTTTCCAAAGAAATTTCTTCATCATCCAAAGAACAAATGATTTCCACAGAATCCTCCATTACCCCCAATTCGGATCCTTTTAACACTCGCTCATCCGCTTTGACATTAACTTTTTTCATCTTTTTATATTGGACACTGATTCCATTATCATTCAACATCAAAACAAAATCCTCACCCGTTTCCAAAATTACACCATCACTGATACTAAGAACGCTGTTTCCCCCATTGCTGTAGTAATGATCTTTTAATAAATGATAAGTAGGATTTGCGGCTACTGCTTCCGAAGGAAAAAGCTTCTTCCAAAACAACAGGTCGCTAACATTGCTAAGGGATAAATGCGACAATGTTTCTGTTGTAAGAAATGGAGCTTTCACATTGATTTGATAAAGTAACACGCCCACCATCAACGCCATTACCACCATTGTAAAATGATAGAAATGATGACTTTCTTTTTTTCTTCGTTTTTGATAATAACGTCTTTTCATCTTCTCACCCAGTACAGTTTATGTAACAATGGATGAAAACAGAACCTAACCAAACATCCTTTGCAACAATGATTTTCCTCGATACTTTGGAAATTCACTATTTTCCCCTTGCAGACGAGCTGCCATACAAGCAAAACAATCTTTGATCATGCCGTCCTCTTGCAACGATAGATATCCTTTATTATTGTTTTTGATCATGGTTTCTTCTTCATATACAATCCCCAACAAATCCAACGCTAAAAATGTTAATGCTTCTTTGATCGAAACGCAGAATCCTTTTTCAATGTATCTTGGATTCACTTTATTCAGTACTAAACGGATGGTTTCTATACCAGATTTCAATAAAATTCCAATTACTCGATCCGCATCATTGAGTGATGTATAATCCAAAGTTGCGACGATGATCACTTGATCACAACAAGAAATACTAAAATGAAAGCCGGATTCTAATCCCGCAGCACTATCTAAGAAAACATAATCATAATGTTGCTTTAAATAACCAATAACCTTTTTTAATGGAACTTCTTCTACTTGTTCTAAATGAACACTTTTGCATGCTGGCAAAAGAAATAACGTATCCATATGCTTATCCTTTATCAGTGCTTGTGACAAGGAACAGTTTCCCTTCATAACGTCCAACAAATCATAAATAACACGATTTTCTAGCCCCATCATCACATCCAAATTTTTTAATCCTAAATCCATATCAACCAAAACAACACGATAGCCCTGTTTTGCCAACGTCGCCCCTAAATGTAAACTAATGTTACTTTTCCCGACACCGCCTTTGCCAGAAGTAACCGCAATGACCTCTCCCATATCAGATACCTCCCAACTTATCTATACAGTAGTTTGCCATTGTCATAATACACACTTTTTGTCGAGAAATTTGTCATATTTTGAAATTTTGTATCATAAATACGGATACGAGCATCATCAAATGCTATCGCCGTAATATTCAATTGAGGAAACAATAAATCTATTTTGCCACGAACTGTGCCAATGACATAAAGATTACAAGCACAACTCACATCAACATCACTTTCAATATCTCCTATATAAACCGTATCCTCTAATAACACATAGCTGTTTCCTGCATAAAAACAATGATTCATAACTTTCAAAGAAGCATCCTTTTTTGGCAACGAAAATCCATCAATCAACGCATGATAGTGGTCACATATTTGATAAAGAGAAAGCAACTCTTCTTTTGATAACTCATAGGGAAAAGAAAAAAAAGCATGAAACTGCACTTTCTGTTGAAAAAAATGAAGCTTCAGCTTTTCCTCCAAACCACTTAAAAAAGCATTAAAATCAGCTGTTAATGCCGTAATCGAACACAATTGATTCTGGTATTTGATCTTTAAAACATCCATGGCAAGCGCTCCTCCTTGCGTATCCGCAACTCTCTTTGATGCAGGTAATCCTCAACGAGATACGAGATCAACACAAGAACAAACACTAAAACAGCATTCACAATCAAGGTTAAGAAAATACGATCTTGCATCCATACCTGGAATGTCATTGAGGTACGATTCCCTGTATACATAATCACATATACCATAAACTCCCTCACAAAGATTGTCGAAATACACAAAACCACATTTTCCAACAAAGATTCATTCATGACCAAAATCCACAAACGAGTCAAAAAACACATCACACAGAATAGCAGAAAATAGAGAAACAACGTATTCGCATAGAAAAAATCATAGAACATCCCTGCAAAAGCAGAAAGAAGTAAAGCATCCGTCAATTCCATATGACGAATGTTTAATATCAAAGCACAAAATCCAACGCAGGGAACAAAATATAAACCGCCACCAAAGTTTCCTGGAAATAAAACACTTAAAATACTATCTACCAAAAAGCAGGCAAACACCATTACATATCTCTGCCACATGTTATTTCACCTTTACGATTGACACATAGGAAAAATCATTAAAATCAACACTCGGAGTTACACTGATCATCTTCCCTTTCGTATCATAGGATTCTTTCACTTCTTTTACTTCGCCTATTAAAATACCGGAAGGAAATACACCACCATTTCCACTCGTTATGACTTTCATCTTCTTCTTCACTTCTGCATTAGAATCAAAAAGCTGAATCTGATAGGTTTTCGTCGAAGCATTGTAGTTCATGAGAATTCCTGCTGTTGTTTTATCCTTATCCATTTCCACTTTCACAGAAACATTGATTTCATCACTTTCTGTAGTTAATAATTTAACCTTACTACTATGGGAATGAACTTCACTGATTTTACCAATCAATCCCTTGCTGGAAATTACCGCCATATCCTTCTCTACTCCATCTTTACTTCCTTTATTGATGGTCACAATACTGCTCCAAGTACTCATATCACGTCCAATCAGGGAAGCATTGATTTTATCATAATTGATATTAGAACTAAAATCCATAAGTTCTTCCATTTCTGCAACCGCTCGTTTCGCCTCATCAAGTTCTGCTTTATACATTTTTTGTGAAGCAATCATCTGCCTTAACTCATCATTTTCTTCCTGCACACTGCGTAATGCCGCTAAATCTGACATCCAATTTTTTACCGTTTCCACAGGATGATCAATAACAGAATATTTCACCATGGTAAAAGTATCATAGCCAAACCTTGAAATTGCATTTTCACCACTTACCACAATGATCGTTCCAAATAAAGTTAGAACAGCAATTAGTGAAATCAATATTTTTTGTATTCTTGTGAAGCGTTTTACTTCATCTTGTACTTCTTTTAATTTCATTTTTTCACCATCTTTTATCTTATTACTAAAGTATATTATAAACTATCTTTGTATCTTGTGTCATTAGCTTTTTCGAATGTATTATCACAGACTGTATTATCACATCCGTAGAACAGCGGAAGTAAATTCTTCCGCTGTTAGAAAAGATGATGTTCTTTGAAACTAAAATACGAGCTAGCACTAACAATGATATGATCCAACAATGGGATTCCCACCATTTCCGATGTTTGAGAAATTTGATTGGTTACAACAAGATCTTGCTCACTTGGGATACAGTCTCCAGA
>JBGUVL010000020.1:0-10136 GCA_045134375.1 Breznakia sp.
ACCATGACCAGGATAAACAATTAGCGAAGGTTTCATTTTCTTTATCATATTTAAACTTTTTCTCATCGCTTTTGGATCACTTTGAGGTAAATCACAACGTCCGATCGAACCCTGAAACAAAACATCACCACTAAATAAATAGGATTCCAACTCTAGCATCACACATCCTCTTGTATGGCCAGGAGCAAAATATACTTGAAAAATAAAATTACCAATACTATTTTTCCCTACACAATAATGTTGTACCGCAGTTTTTACCGTTGTTTCTCTTCCAGGAAGAGAACAATTCAAGACGACATCACGAAGAAGAGGTTCGTCCATTTCATCAATAAAAACAGGGCAATCAAAATAAGAAGCATAGTAATCTACCCCACCAATATGATCGAAATGACCATGCGTCAATAAAATTGCATCAACGATTCCTTTCTTTTCTTCTATCTGCTGGATCAATTGCTTACTTTTTCCTCCTGGATCAATCATAACTAAATGGTTTTCTTTCCAAACCAAATAGCAATTCGCTTGATATATGCCGAGTGGATATACTTCTATCTTATACATAAACTCCATCTAATAAAAAAAGCCATAATGGCCTTTTTTATTTCTTCTCCTTATGCTCAGTTTTTTTATTACAACGAGGACAATATTTGTTGATTGTCATACGTTCTGTGTGTTTCTTCTTATTACGAGTACCGATGTAGTTTTCTTCACCGCATTCTGAACATTTGAATGTAATACGATCTCTCATGTCAATCCTCCTTAAGTGCTGTTTAATTGTAACACATATTTATTTAAAAAGCTATTATTTATTTCTATAATTTGAAAAATATTCTTTTGCTGCTGCGCCAATGATTTCACTACAAACATTCGATGAAGTATTGTTCGCATAAGGAGCAACACAAGCAAATGCAATCTCTGGATTTTCTGTTGGACCATATGCAATCATACTAGAATTTGTCATGTCAATCCATTCGTTATTCACGACCTGACCTGTTTCTGCCGTACCTGTCTTTGCTGCCATATTGACACCTACTTGCGATTCCGAAAGATTACTACAGAAATTAGTATCAACACAAGATTCCATTCCTAATTGGCTTCGTTTTAAATATTCTGTACTTCCTTTGATCACTGACATCACTGTTGTTTTATATTTATAAATTAACGATTCCGAATCATTAACTTCACTAACATGATCCAGTAAATGAAGTTGTACCTTCTGCCCATTATTCGCAACTGTCGCTACATATTGTGCCAACTGCATCGTTGTATAACTATCATATTGACCAATCGCATAATACAGAATTTTACCGGCCACACTATCATCTCCTATGTAACCTACTGCTTCATTAGGAAGATCAATTCCAGTTTTCACTCCTAATCCAAAACTATTATAATAGCTTCTCATCTTATCAAATACATTGCCACTGACATTTAGTGACATTCCTTCTGTATATTGAGAGCCAGTTAATCGAATCGCAATATTTGCCATATAAACATTGCTTGATTTAGCAATTGCTGTAATATCATTAATTAATCCATAATTGTGATAAGATGCAAACTGTTTTGTTCCCTTTATCGTCATAGGTGAATCATTAATCACTTCTCCAGGAGAAACTACTCCTTCATTCAATCCCATATATAAAGTAGCTGGCTTCACCACGCTCCCCGCTAGATTTGCATCTTGATAGGTCGCTGTTGGATTGGAAAATATAATCCCTGTTTCTTTATCTTTTGTCGCTGTTGACATGGAGATAATGCCTCCCGTTTTGGGATTGACACTTACTAAATAAAAATTATCAGCATAGGAAGAAGTCGATTGATAGTTTTTCAATTTTTCAATCAATAAATCATCCATTTTTTTCTGGAATTCAGAATTAATCGTTAAGGTTAAATCATAGCCGTTTTTCCCAGCTTGACTTTGGGTTAAATAGGCGATTCCATTTTCATCGATTGAAATATTATAAATTGATTTCGTACCAGATAAGTATCGTTCATATTGTTTCTCAAGCCCAGAGGTACCAACACGATCGTTTAACTCATAGCCTAATGCAAGATAATATTCTTTTTCTTCTTCTGGAATTCCTTGGGATTGCGTTGAAACAGATCCAAGAACCGATTTCATATTTTTGCCTGCTTCAGAATAACTTCTTTTCCAATCAATAGTAATACGAAACCCTGGAAAGGAAGCACTGTTCTCAGAAAGATAAGAAACTTGTTGTTCACTAACATCTTCCGCAATTGTCTTAAACTGATTTTCAGGTGAGGCATCCATTTTCATTTTTACCTCATATACTGCTTTGGTATGTTCCTTCAAATCAGTAACATCGGTTTGATCTACTTTCCATTGTGCAATAGTATCTTCATCAACAGTTCCTTCTTTTATTTTTGAAAGTTGTTTTTTGGTAAGAACAGAAGAAGAATCATCATCTTCCATATCACTTTTATATTTAATCGTCATATCTTTTAATTGACGTTCCGTAATTGATGACGCTTTTAAACCCAATTCACTAACTAACTTGTCTGCCAATTTCCATTCTTCTTCTTCACTGATTCCATCCACAGGAAAATAAGAGATGACAAGTGAATTAACACTTTCAACTAGAACTTTTCCTTGACTGTCATAGATAGTACCACGAGCACAAGAAAAAGATTGTTTCATTGCGGTGTAACTCTCCATCTTTTTACTGTAATAGTCTTGATGAAGTAACTGTAAATAAACTAGTCTTCCGACGATAATTGCAAAGATAGCACAAACAACACTAATGGTTATCCTCATTCTCATATTGATCGTTTTTTCAACATCTACAGTTTGACGAAACAAATTGCTTGATCTCTTTTTTCGATCCATATCCATTTTTTTTAAAGGATTTGTAAACATACTATCACTCCAATAAATTTATTATAACACAGTAAGTTTGTTTTTAAACAAATTGTTATTTTGAATCATAATTAGTATAATATATACAGGTGATGAATCAATGAACAAAAGAGAAAAAACAAGACCAATTTCCATAGGAAATGTAACAGTCGGAGGACAAAACAAAGTTGTTATTCAGTCGATGTGTAATATAAAGACCAGTAAAACAGCGGAGGTAATTGAACAAATTTTAAAATTAGAAAAAAAAGGATGTGAAATTATTCGCGTTTCGATTATGGACATGGATGATGCGAAGGCAATTTCGCAAATCAAACCCCACATTTCAATACCAATGGTAGCCGATATTCATTTTGATTATCGTTTAGCAATCGCTGCTATTGAAAATGGAGTGGACAAAATTCGCCTCAATCCTGGGAACATAGGAAAAAAAGAAAACGTAGAAGCTGTTGTTAAAGTATGTAAAGAAAAACAGATACCGATTCGAATTGGTATCAATAGTGGTTCATTAGAAAAAGATATTCATGAGAAATACGGCAAACCAACAGCAGAAGGAATGATTGAGAGCGCGAAACGTCATATTTCCATTTTAGAGAGCATGGATTTTTATGATATCTGCCTTTCCTTTAAATCAAGTGATCCTTTGCTATGTATTGAAGCCTATCGTTTAGCTAGTGAAACATTCCAATATCCACTTCACATTGGTGTCACTGAAGCCGGTACTTATATTGGCAGCGCTATTAAAAGTAGTATGGCTTTAGGAACATTGTTAAACGAAGGGATTGGTGATACCATTCGTATTTCGGTAAATGGTGATCCATGCAATGAGATTACGATTGTGAAACAACTATTAAAATGTTGTAAGCTTATCGATCATGTACCAAACCTTGTTGCTTGTCCTACCTGTGGTCGTACCGCATGGAATATGCAACCAGTTGTCGACGAAATAGAAGCATTTCTTTCTGAAATTAATTGTGATATCACCGTAGCTATTATGGGTTGTGTCGTTAATGGTCCTGGAGAAGCAAAACACGCAGATATTGCAATTGCTGGAGGAAACAAAGAAGGCCTTTTAATCAAAAAAGGACAAATCATTAAAAAAATTCCTCAAGAAGAGATGGTTACTGTTTTGAAAGAAGAAATTATCAATTTTGAAAAATAGAAAAAAAGAAAAAAACTCAACTTACCCAGGTATATTGATTTTTTGTAAGTAGAGTTTTTTTATTTTTCATTTTTGATTTTTTATTTTATCTAAGATTTCAGGGTCAAATTGATTTTTCCTCAACATGGCAATTTCATAGCGATAAGGAGCGTATTTTTCTACATAAGGTGTTTCTAAAATTTTTACTACATGAGATAGTTTTTCATGATAGGCTACTTTACTTAACGCTTCAAAACCAATTTCTCCAAATCCCAAATTAGCGTGACGATCTTTTTTTGCACCTTTTCTATTTTTTGAATCATTTAAATGGATACAAACTAAATTGTCTAATCCAATAATGCGATCAAAATCATATAATATACGATCAAAATCACTCACATCATAACCTGCATCATTGATATGACAGGTATCTAAACATACTTTGACATGGTCAGGTTGATTTACTTGCGAACGAATCCATGCGATTTGTTCGAATTGATAACCAAGTTCGCTTCCCTTTCCTGCCATTGTTTCCAAAGCAATACAAACCTCTCCCATATCTACCATTGCTTCATTTAACCCTTTTACAATACTTGCAAGTCCAATATCTTCACCAGCTTTTACATGAGATCCAGGATGAAGTACTAAATATTTTGCACCCAAAGCGCGACAACGTTTAATTTCTTCCTTTAAAAAGGATACGGCAATTTCATATGTCTCTTCTCTTACCGTATTAGCAAGATTGATAATGTAAGGGGCATGAACAATCATTCTATCATTTGGAATGTGATTTTCTGCCATAAGTTGCTGTGCTTCTTTAATTTTCATTTTTTCAATGGGCTGCCTTTTTGTATTTTGGGGAGCACCACTATATAACATAAAGGCATTGGCCCCATAGGATAATGCTTCTTTAACACTACCTAACACAAATTCAGGGGCACACATCGAAACATGTGAACCAATTAATAATTCTTCCTTCATTTTTTAAATTCCTTCTCTTTTTGCACGTTGCTTTGCTTTTGCACGTTCTTTCACTTGGGCCTTGATTTCATTTTGAATCATTTGTCGTTTTGCTTTACGCTTCAATCGTGCTACTTCTTCACGTCTTTTTTTCTTATATCCAGGTTTGATCTTTTTATTTTTTGCACCAACGATTTTACCAATTTCTTTTTCTAATGGATCATCTTTTTTTCTACGCTTTTCGAATAATGGAGAAAGGTCTCTCCAAACACCATTTTTAATATCGCGATGATGGAAACCAATTCCTTTTATTTGAAGCTGACGAATACTGTTTTCCTCTTGTTTTTGATAAAGAGCATAGCATGTTCCATCCCGTCCTGCGCGTCCTGTTCTTCCACTTCGATGGATATAAAAATCTAATTCTTTTGGAAAACCCAAAGAAACAACATGACTTACTCCTTCGATATCGATCCCACGAGCAGCAACATCACTTGCGACCACATAACTTTCCTTTAGATTAGACAAAGATTTCATAGCGCTTTTACGTGCACGAGAAGTTAAATCACCATGTAATTCTAATACACTATAGCCATTTTCTCTCAACAATTGTGCCGTTTGTGTACATTCTGCTCTTGTGTTTGCAAAAATCAAGCACACATAAGGAGTAAACCCTTCCAAAACTTCAAGTAATTTTTCTTGATAAGAAAGATGTCGACATGGCACTAAAACATGCTCAATTTTAGGCTGAAATGATCGATCCTGAGTAATTGTAACTAACAAAGGATTATGCATATATTTTTTTAAAAATGGCTTTAACCCTTCCGGTATCGTTGCAGAAAAACTCATCATTTGAAGATCTTTTCGCATTCTTGAACAAATCATATCAATATCTTCTAAAAAACCAAATTCTAAGGTCATATCCGCTTCATCAACAACAAATATATGTGCACTTTCCAAGCGAAGACTAGCTTCTTCAACGAAAAGATCTTTCATTCTCCCTGGAGTACCGATAACAACATGTGGCTGTACCTTTAATTGTTCGCTCATTCGTTGTTTATCGATTCCCCCGCTAATCAAACGTACTTTGAGTCCTTTCATTGCCTTTCCCATATCCAAAGCTTTGCTATATAACTGCAACGCTAATTCTCTAGTAGGAGCACTGATAACTGCCTGTACTTTATTTTCTTCTAAATTAATTTTTTCCAAAATTGGAATCAGAAAGGCATGTGTCTTTCCTGTTCCAGTTGCCGATATTCCAATGATATCTCTTCCTTTCAATGCAGCAGGAATCACCTGACGCTGAATCTCAGTAGGAACAGTGAACTTATTTATTTCAAGAAACAATTTTGTTGTATCTTTGAACTGATAATCCGAATACTTATTCATAAACAACCTCACTTTCATATGTTACTTTAGTATTATATCTTAGTTTCCCTTTTATTTCAAAAATTATATAATAGAGTTACAAAAAGAAATGAGGTTGTTTATGGAAATTATTAAAGTATTACCACGTGGCTATTGCAAAGGTGTAGTTCGTGCTATCAATATTGCGAAAAAAACAGCATTAGAAAACCCCAATCAACCAATTTACATATTAGGTATGTTAGTTCACAATAAATATGTAATTGAAGCATTAAAAGAATACCACATAATAACAATTGATGATAAAAACAAAAGTCGCGAAGAACTATTGAAAGAAATCGACAAGGGCATTGTCATTTTTACCGCTCATGGTATCTCTCCTAAAGTAAAAAAACAAGCAGAAGAAAAAGGATTAACTTGCATTGATGCTTCCTGTCTTGATGTTTTAAAAACGCAGAAAATTGTTGCAAATTATTTAACAAAAGGTTATGAAATCTTGTATATAGGAAAAAACAAACATCCAGAAGCAAGTGCCATTTGCGATGACAATGATCATGTCCATTTGATTGAATCAGAATTCGACATTGAAAAACTGCCATCCTATCCAAAAGTATTTGTTACGAATCAAACCACAATGTCCGTCCATGATGTGAAGCATTTATTTGATCTAATACAAAAGAAATATCAAAATGTGATTATCAGCGATGAAATATGCAATGCAACCCGTTCTCGACAAGAAGCAGTAGCTCAATTAGAGCATATAGATGCTCTTATTGTTGTTGGTGATAAAGCAAGCAACAATGCGAACCGTTTGGCCCAGATCGCAAAAGAAAAGATTCCCTATGTTTACCTTATTGATGATGTAAATGATTTAGATATAGAATCTCTTAATCGTTTTCAAAAGGTAGCCGTAACTGCAGGAGCTAGTACTCCTACCTATTTAATTAACCAAGTGATTTATTGCTTAGAAAACAATATTAAAGAAAAACAAATCATTGATAAAAGCAAAATATTATAATTTATTTACTTCACATACAACAAAAGAACTTAGTTATCTATTACTCTTTCTATAAAACATTTGTATCGAGTAAAGTAGAAAATTCTTCATTTTCATCCCTCTTACGTCACCACGATGTGCCGTTTGGAGAAAGACAATTCAAAATTTAATAAATTATAGTGGTCTGCTAGAGAAAGTAGACCCTTCTTTTTGAGAATTTCATTCGTAATGACTCCATTCGCTGACTTAGCATATACATTTACCTTTACGAGAATTGGCTAGCTCATGTACTCTTCCTATAACCAATTCTAACTTAATAAGAAATCGTACTCTGTGTTTCGGTACTCCCTTTTTTTCATCTACATAGTCATATCTTCATAGATAGCTATGAAATAATACTGAGCATCCAATATTTCATGTCACATATTTTAAAAAAATTTATTTTATCACAAATCGTCTGGTAAAGTTTAAATATAATTTGCAATTAAACGAAACCAAGCACGTATATTTATATCATGTAAATTTTTTTAAATTTTGTAATTTGCTTGCTATATGGCTTCGGTCTACTTGGTATTGCTTTCGACTCTATGATAGTTTCTTAACCACTAAGTAACACCGACCATTTCTCTATTTTCGATCGGATGTACATTCTTACGTCATCAACGTAACAGGTAAATCTTAGCCCTCTTGCCTCTAGCTTCCTTTCAAATTCATGCGGATAAAATATCGAAAAATAATGGAAACAATTTCTTGTGATGTTTATTAAAATAATCATCAAACTCTTCATCCTGCATTTTATCCACTGCGCAACTTCCTTTATTGTCTACGACTCTTTTTTCTATTTCTAGATTACTTGGACTTAGGATTTCTTTAATAAGTTTTTCGACATATTGACTGCTCTTTTCTTTCGCTGTTATTCATCTAGTCTTAGCATACTTCTGCGATACAAACTATTTTGATTGAGATGAATAATCATGATTTCGTTATTTCTTCTTTTCACGCTCCGTCAAATGACTACGTTTTAACTGTCGCTATTAGGTTGATGATAAATACCTCCCATAAAAAAAAGAAATGAGAACTTCATTTCCTTTTTTTATTTTAATTAAGCTTCTTTTAATTTTCTTAAATTAAAGAACGCCACACTTACTCCAAGAACAATCAATAAAATAGCGATTAATAATTGTAATCCACTCGTTGTTAAATCAAGAACTCCAGTTGTAATCCATGTAGTTATAATCTGATAAGCTGAAATTGATAAGGAAGAAAGAGTTACAACTAACATAATCATCATTGGAACCCAAAGCATGAAACCTTTTCTATTCGTTATTTTCAAAAATACAGATATCGAAATTAATACTAAAGCACTTAACAATTGGTTTGCAGCACCGAATAACGGCCATATATTTTGATATCCACCAACACATAATAAATAGCCAAAGAATAATGTAATTAATGTCGCAACATGTTTATTCATTAAGAATTGAACAAACGAAGATTCCTTCCCATCATTTGCAAATAATTCTTGAAATGACATACGGCCAATTCTAGCAACCGAGTCCAAAGAAGTTAAGGCTAACGCAGATAAAGCCATTGCAACAAAACAGTTGACAAAACGCGTTGGTAAACCTAACATATCCAAAAAACCGGTAACTCCTGCTGAGAATATTTGAAATGGTGTTGATCCAAGTGGCATTTCATTAATACAACTACTAGCTACCACTAGTGCAATTACCGCTAATAATGCTTCCAACAACATAGAACCAAAACCAACTAATTTCATATCCTTTTCATTGGATATCTGTTTGGAAGAAGTTCCAGATGAAACTAAAGAATGGAATCCAGAAACGGCACCACAAGCAATGGTAACAAACAAAGCAGGGAAAATAAATTGTCCATTCACAACAAAACCTGTAAACATAGGGCTTTCCATGGTTGGATTTCCAACAACAAGTCCTACGATAGAAGCAACGATCATTCCAACAAATAAAAATGTTGATAAATAATCACGTGGTTGCATCAATGCCCACATTGGTGTAACAGAAGCTGCGAATATATAAGCAAAAACAATAAAAATCCAAAAAGTTTTATCCGCATAAATAGGAAAATAAATTCCTAAAGCCATGATAATAATAAATAACAGTAAACCGCTAATTAATTGTACTTTTTGTGATGGCTTTTTGAAATGAACAAAAAATCCAAACAGAACTGCTCCAACAATATAAAGTAATGAAATCGATGCAACAGAGCCATTTACACTATTGGTAATAACTGTTCCTGTTGCGTCCACTGGATAACCATTGAATGTACCAGCTACAATATCAACAAACGCTGCAATTACTAACAATGTAAATAACCAACAGAATAGCATGAACATCTTTCTTCCAGTCTTTCCAATGTATTGTTCAATAATCATACCCATAGATTTTCCTTCATTTTTTATTGAAGCATACAAAGAACCGAAATCTTGAACAGCTCCAAAGAAAATACCACCAAATACGATCCATAAAAGAGCTGGTAACCAACCAAACATCATCGCAATAATAGGACCAGTAATAGGCCCAGCACCGGCAATTGATGAAAATTGATGTGCAAACACGACGATTTTAGGAGTAGGAATATAATCTACACCATCCTCCTTTACATAGGCAGGTGTTTTTGCATGATCATCGATTCCCCATGTTTTTTCTAAATAGGAACCATAAAAACGATATGCTAAAAACAACACAATCATCGCAACTAAAATAATCAATAAACCATTCATTTTTAACCCCCCTTAAAACCATAGTACTTATACTGTACTTAAT
>JBGUVL010000021.1:0-28981 GCA_045134375.1 Breznakia sp.
AAAGGAGGTACTCTTATGAAAGTACAAATTTATGGAAAAAATATCACCGTTACCCCAGCGATTGCTGAAAAAGTGGAGAGCAAGCTGAAGGTACTTGAAAAGTACTTTATCATTGATGAGAACACAACTGCAAATGTGGTGGTTCGTGTTTATCCAAGAGGACAAAAAATTGAGGTTACCATCCCTACTAAAGTTGCTGTACTTCGTGCAGAAGTGATGCATGAAGATCTATATGCGGCAATTGATTTAGTGATTGATAAACTAGAAGATCAGATTCGTAGAGCAAAGACAAGATTATCTAGAAAAGGAAAAGAAAAACTGGCAATGGCTTTTGTAGAAGAAGATATGCCGGTGGAAGAAGACATCAATGGCGATGACTTTGATGATGAAGTTGTTCGAACGAAGAGCATTTCACCAGATGTAATGGATTTGGATGAAGCTATTATGAGAATGGAAATGCTAAATCACAGTTTCTTTATTTATACTGATGTGGAGACGGATGGAATTTCTGTTGTATATAAACGAAATGATGGCGGCTATGGCTGCATTGAAGTAGAATAATAATCATAAAAGATAAGCGGAAGCATCATGGATGCTTCCCTTTTTTAGTTGGATTGACATAGCAATGTTTTATGATAACAGTCCACCAAGGAGTAGTTATCGAAAAACTCAAAAATGACTTGTCGGTTTCCCATCGTGAGGCGAGGGAGAAGAAGCAATAGCGAAATCGTAGCTCTATGGAAAGAAACTAAATACAAAGGTGTTTGTGGCAGATGCGTTGACCGATAACAACAAACAGTAAGGTCATAGTACCAAAAGAAATTTCGGGAAAGAACAAACAATTCAAAGCATCCGTTTAAAATGTTTGTTTCATCGGTTTTGCGAGTAGAAATCCCTAAGCCAAACGGAAGAGTACGAAAACTTGGTTTCAAGGGAAATGTAACGTAAGGAAGATAGCACCATCGAGCAATCTAAAATATCTTGGTTTTGGCTTTTGTAGCGATAAAAGCGATGAGAAGCAAAATTACATCAAATAGATGAGCATCAAAGGACGATGTTATGGATTGTGATTGGAAAACGAATGATAACTGCATAGAAAAAATTGTGGCACAAATTTCGTTTTGGCAAAAGCAATTTCAAAAGAAATACTGACCAAGCGAGGCTTGATCAGTATTTTGGACTACTACCAAACGATAGAAAATAGTATTTTAAATAAAACCGCTGTGTGTCGAATGGCATGTGTGGTGGTGTAAGAGGGTGGTTAATTCCATCCTACTTCATTGCTATTGCGATAATTGTTGCAAGATCCAGTGATAGATAAGTACCATGGCGTATGTATCCATGGCACAATAGGCAAGTAATTCTTGTAGCGTTTCTTGCTTAGCGCTCGCACTTTCTTCATCTAGCAGACGATAGTTACGAACGGCTTCCATGCCGTGCGAAATATCTAGGTCCGCATAATCATAATCCGTGAATATGGCAACGAGTTTTTTTAATGAATACATTCCTGCCATGCGATTGTCATAAATTAAGCCATTAGCAAAAGGAATCGACAAGTCAATCATGCGTTCCCAAATGCTTTTTAATGCTGCTTCATATTCAGGAAATTGCTTAGCCAATTGTTTTAAACGAAGTTTTTCTGCTCCTTCCACATTATAACAAATGACACTTCCTTCTTTCGGAATATCGTTCAATAAATGTTCGATAAATGCCTTTCTGCAATCCTGCATTCCTAAATATTCTTTATGAATGAGTTCAGCACCATGATTGGTTTCAATATGCAAAGAATATTGAAAGGTGAGGACATCGAATGGTTTCATCTCTGGGTAAGGGGGATAGGCATACGTTTCCCATTCAAAATCTAAGTAGGAGATAGGATATTTCACATTCGCAACCAAACAGTTCCGCACGGCGCCATGATCAAAAAACATAGTCCCTGTTTTTGCCGCATACAGCTGTGCATATTGATGTCGGGTTCCTTCGATTTGTTCCATATCCACATCTTTCATATCAGAGATACCTTCTTCTAATAATGCAAACTTACGACTGCTACTGACTAGATTCAAGATTGAAGTATCTTTGTTAGGAGTATGGAAACAACGTTCAAAGTAAGGACACTTATGTTTTCTAGTGCAAATATTTGTACGTTTTTTGATCATTTCCTCTTGCGAGAGTATTTCGTCCACTTGTTTTAATAATGGATCAAGATCACGAATTTTCTTTTCGATTAATGTCATTACTTTTTCGGCACGATGGTTTTTTTCGTTGTAGAAAAAATCATTGATAATAAGGAGCTCCTCAACATCCAATTGCTCTTTTCGGATATATTCACTGTTTAAATGAATCAATCGTACTTTTTCAATTGAAATATTAAGTTGTTGAAGGACCCAAATATGATCAGCAATCAATTGTGCATCGCTTTCTTTTGGGTAGCAAGCGGCATAGGTGAAATAGATGCGATAGCCACTTTTTCTTTTCTCCATCAAGGGAATGCGAATTCGCAAGTCGTGATATTCAAAGCGAGTATGAAAAAAGAAATCATATTCCTTTTCTTGTTGAAAGAATACGTCATTTTCATCTCCTGTTTTTCCTTCGAACCAATGTGTTATGTTCAACCGTTTTCTAGTCAATGCATTGATATCTTCATTATAGTAAATAAATGGTTGAAAATGCTGTGGTTCATGTTTTGATAGCCACAGCATTTTATCACAGCGTTCCATTTTTTTGATGTCAGAAATATGCTTCATTGCTAATCACCTGTATTAATTCCTTGTTTATGATAGCATAAATCTGCTAATTTTACTATGACAGGATGAACGAACCGTAGTTTTTTACAAAAAATCGGGTATAATATAGAAAAAAAAGGGAGGTTTCCTTATGATAGAAGTGCGAGAAGAGATTCAACAAATGTTAGACGAGGTAAGAGCGAATCGTCGCTATCTTCATCAACATCCAGAACTTGAATTAGATACGGTACATACCAAAGCTTATTTAATTGAACAAATTCAATCCTATGGGGGATTTACCATTCATGAAGGTTATGCTGAAAATGGTTTTGTTGCAACGATGAAAAAAAGTGATGACTCTTTGTATATTGGGTTTCGAACGGATATGGATGCTTTGGCTATGATGGATTTAGTATCTTGTGATTATGCATCCAAATGGGAAGGAAGAGCACATGCATGTGGTCATGATGGACATATGGCAATCCTACTTGGATTGGCCCATTATTTTAGTCGGCATCAAAAAGAGATCAAAGCAAATATTGCTCTTATCTTTCAACCAGGTGAGGAAGGGCCAGGCGGGGCTAAGTGTATGATAGAAGATGGCTTGCTAAAGGATTTTCCGCTTTCTTGTATCATTGGTACTCATTTGATGGGCGATGTAGAAAAAGGTAAAATTGCTTGTCGTAGTGGTGCTATGATGGCAAGAAATGGAGAAGTTGATATTCATCTTTATGGGCAAAGTGCGCATGGAGCAATGCCACAATTAGGGAATGATGCTTTAATGGGAGCAGCTTCTTTACTTTTACAAATGCAGACGATTCATTCGCGTAATATGGATCCGTTGTGTTCTGCTGTATTGACCTTTGGAAAAATGGAAGCAGGTCATGTTCGAAATGTCATTTGTGATCATGTAGTATTAGAAGGAACGATGCGTGCTTTTGATGATAGCGTATATGAAATGATGAAAGAAAAAATTCAACAGATGAGTGAAGGTGTTGCGAAAAGTTTTCATTTGAAGGCAGACGTTTTGATTCGCGATGGCTATTATGTTGTCAATAATGATGAACAATTAGACCAATTATTGCAACAAGTGGTGGGAGAAGATTATGTATTGCAGCAACCAAAAATGATAGCGGAAGATTTTTCTTTTTATCAAAGAGAAGTTCCGGGACTTTTCTTCTATACGGGTGTGAAAGATGATCAGCATTCAAAACAGATTCACAACAGTCGCTTTGATTTTGATGAAAGCGCATTGTTGTATGCGATTGAGATAGAAGTTCGCTTATTCGAGGAAATGAAGGGTTTCTATGATTGATACTCATTGTCATATTTTATGGGGCATAGATGATGGGGCAAAGGATCGATGGGAATGCATTGAAATGTTGAAAAGTGCTGCTAAGGATGGGATCCAAGTCATTGCAGCGACAAGTCACATCAAAGAGCCGATTTTCAATAATGATAAAGATCGATTGCACAAAGCAAAAGTGGAACTGGAAAAAGCAATTAAAAAACATCAAATAGGAATTCAGATTGTAACAGGAGCTGAGAACTTCGTCTCATTTTCAACGATGCATAAGTTAAAGGAACATCAGTTTGTCCCATATGAAAATAGTAATTATCTATTAGTTGAATTTTCTTGGACCATTAATATGCGAGATCATCCTACTCGATTTTTGCGTGCAATCATCAAAGAAGGGTATCGTCCTGTAATCGCTCATCCAGAACGTTATCAATGGGTGCATCAGGATTATAGCTTATTGAAAACATGGCAAAAAATGGGATGTCTATTACAAGTGAATCGGACGAGTATTTTAGGTTTGGATAAACGAGAAAAAGCCAATCAGATTGTAAAAACGATGTTGGAGGATGGTTTGGTTGATGTGATTGCTAGTGATGCCCATCATCCTTATGAACCACGGGTTGCAAAATTAAGTGACGTTTATCAATCCATTGCATCTACCTATGGAAAATCCAAAGCGGATCTTTATTTCTATCATAATCCTGCCAAAATAATTGGGCGATAAAAAAACATATCAAAGTGATATGTTTTTTTATTTATGTAAATTATTGTCCGATGTAAACGTTATAACTTAATCCTCCGTTTACTTCCATTCCAACGGCAATCGTTGATTTATTAGTATCCAATTTACCTGCACTGACGTCATTGCTTGGCAAATAGTTTAACTGTACTCCTGGAATATTGGCTGCAGCCCATATTTGAACGGCATTAACTGCACTGTTAAAGTCATTGGTATTATTGAATATTGCTTCAAAATCACTGCCAATCTTATATTTTGTTTGTGCATCACTAGTCAGTGTTTTACAGATTTGGTTACTCTTTGTATTCTTGTCCTTTTCATAAGCATAGTAACCACATACTTTTACTTCGTCTCCTCCACTACTGTTAATTTTTGTTGTAATGGATTCGTTGTTTCCAAAACTGTTTGTCACAAGGTTACCATTGATATAGATGTCGTAGAAATAACGTACTGCTCCAAAAATTTGTGCTTTCGAGAATTTTGGTTTATATTTGAAGGTTACACCTCCCGCTTTTACAGTAATCTCACCATTATCTCCAGAGAGAGCTTCTTCTTTTGGATATTTACTGTATTTCATCGTCAATGTATTGTTCTCTAAAGTGATATTGAAATCACTTAGAGAAGACAATTCATCTGGCGCTATCGTACTTTCTGTTTTCGCATATTTGGAACGAATTAGACCGGTTACCATGTTGCCGCCACTAGAACTAGTTGCATATGGGAATAATCCTTGTATATGAGAAATATTGACTACTCCTGCAGGACGAGCAATTTCATCCCCACTGCCATCTTGTGATAGATTATCTAATAAACTACGTGTAATGGCACCTTCAATTCCTAGATATAATTTTGATTCATCGAAATAATTGTTGGGATTACTCATATATTCTTCATATCCGAGCCAAGTAGCAACGGTATATCGATTCGTGTACGCAACCATCCATTTATCTTTAGAACTTCCCTCAGGAATCGCTAAGCCGGCAGGGGCATCTGTGGTTCCTGATTTTGCATAGATTGCATAGGGAGCACCACTTAATCCTTTGATTGTGTTATATCCTGCAGTAATGTTGTTGCGTAGAATGTAGGACATCAGATAAGCAGATTCCTCCGAACAAGCGGATACACTTTCATAATCCGCTTCATAGTCTTCTATGTCTTTGTTTTCAAAATCAATTTTTACAACGGTATGTGGTTCGATATAATTTCCAGAATTCGCTAAGATGGCATAACCACCAGCTAATTCTTCTGTTGTCATTGCTAATTCTGCACCACCAATTGACATTCCTGCGGAGAAATTGTCACTGGTTATCATATCCCATCCAATTTTATGATAGAAATCGATCATTTTGGATTCCCCAATGGCGTCTCTTACCGCTAAGAATGTTTTGTAAGCGGGAATGTTGTAAGAATTTCCAACCGCATCCTTAAAGGTAACATCACCATGAAATTGACGATCGGCATTATACATTGTTTGCCCATCGGCGGTATAATTGTCAACCGGTGTATCGGCAAATACATGTTCGGTAGAATAGCCAAGATCTTCAAATGATAAAACATATTCCATCAAAGGTTTTGCGGTGGATCCTATTTGGTGTGCAACCATGGTACCGTGATTCATACGAACATCACCACCATAGCTTCGTCCTCCACCGATGGCTTTGATTTCCCCAGTCTGATTATCCAAAGCAGTAAATCCAGTTGTCATTCTTTCATCCGGGAATTCAACCACTTCACCATTTAAGATGGAATCGGCGATTTCCTGTGCCTCGCGATCCATTGATGTATAAATCTTCATCGGTGTGGTATAAGGATCTTTACCTGTTTTTTCTCTGACTTCCTCGATGACCGCATCAATGTAACTCTGATACGCTTCCGTGTCAAAATTGCTGGCGCCATTCAATTGAAAAGACAATTTGCTAGAACGTGCTAGATAATATTCGTTTTCACTAATGTAGCCGTGATTTAGCATTTGACTTAGTACTTGGTTACGTCGTTGTGTAGCTCTTTCCAAATAACTTGCAGAAGTGCCACTTTCATCAACGTTGTATGGATTATAAGCACCAGGGGCATTGATAACACCAGCTAAGAATGCCGCTTCGCTCAATGTTAGATTTTTTGCTTCTTTACCAAAATAATATTGCGCTCCCTTTTCAATTCCTCGAGCAGCACCACCAAAATTAATCGAATTCAGATAGTATTCCATGATGGTCTTTTTATCTAATTTCGATTCCACATCCATCGATTTAAAAATTTCCACTAGTTTTTGTTCCAATTTTTCTATCGTTGATTGCTGTTTGATTTCCGTTGCGTTTTCATCGTTGAACAAACGAACATCGATAAGCTGCATGGTTAGTGTAGAACCACCTTGTACAATGCTGCCACTGGTAACATTTGCCATTCCCGATTTGATGAAACGTGGTAAGTCAAAACCATTATGTTTAAAGAAACGGGAATCTTCGATGGAAAGAAAAGCATCAATTACGACTTGTGGAATTTCATCGTAAGAGATGTTTTCTCGAACGCCACTTCCTCCGGATAATGTTGCAAACTCTTTTCCTTCATCATCATAGATAATGGAAGAACTGTCGCTTGTTAATCCGTCAATTTTGTTCATGATTTCACTGTTGCTTAAAACGTTTTGTACCAAAGCAAATGTGACGGTGCTTCCGATGACCAACAGGGAAAGAAAAATAACACAAATGGCATTTACGATACTACGCTTTGTCATCTTCTTGCGTGGTTTTCTTGCGGTTGTTTGTTTGTTCGATTCTTTAGCCATAATTAGTCCTCCTTAAAATAGACACGGTCTACGACATCTAAAAATTTCAATCGAGGAAGATATCCCTCAACAATTCGATATCCACTCTTTTTTATATGATCATAAGGGATAGATTTTCGTCCCCCTTTTTCGAATGCTGTGATAACATGTTGTGCATCCAATAAATAGGTTTCATTTTTTAATGAAAAACGTATGATGACAAAGGCAATGCCACCAAGCTCCTGTACTTTTTTTAAATGGCTGATCTGATGGGGATATATATTTTGTAACACAAAAGCAGTATTGGAACGAGTTTCCTTTGCTTCAAAATCCACATACTTACCTCGATATAGTCCATTATAATCGGTTGTCGAAGGAATTTTATAGTATGCTTCGCAGATTTTTGCGTGGCGCCGATTGGGGTAATCCACTTTTACCACTTGTATGGGAGTTGGTTTTTTATAGATGAGCGCACGATCCATTTCCTTATAATAAAGACAGCTCTCATTCAAATCCTTTTCCAATCCCATTCCGCGATGAGCATTGGCGGAAGTGAGCGAAGAAGGTAAGAATGCTTTCTTTTTGTTTGGATAATTTATCATATAATCACCTATTTATCATTATAAACAATTTCCAACTCAATTTCTACTCTTAATGACTTTTTGCGAAAGAATAGCTTGCTTTTTTTAGCTAAATTTGCGAAACTAATTAGGTAGGTGGTGAGCGTAGTGGAAAAACGTTTTGAATTAACAACAAAAGAGATTCTAGACAAAGAGTTTCACATTGATTTAAAGGGTTATAATGCCCATGAGGTAGACTCCTTTTTGGATTGTGTCATTGCGGATTATCAAAAATATGATGAAACGTTGAAAAGTTTAGGGGAAAACCTGCGACGCTTTGAAGAAGAGAATCGTCGTTTAAAACAACGGGTTCAGGAATTAGAAATGACATTACAAGGAAAAGAGAAGGAAGCTAGTGTGGCATCTTATGATCATCTTGATATCATAAAACGTTTATCACGTTTAGAAAAAGCGGTATTCGCTCAAAATGATTAATCATTGACATTATGGCAATCGCTGGCTGCTATTTATAGTTAGAGGAAAGTCCATGCTCGCACAGTCTGTGATGACTGTAGTGTTTGTGCCAGGCGAATCCATAAGCCTGGGTAGTGAAAACGAACGGCTGATGAACTCCTTAGGGAAACGATGGAGCTAGTCTTTAAAAGTGCCACAGAGACGAGCTTTACTGGAAACGGTAAAGGTGGAACGGGTAAACCCCACAAGCGAGAAACCCAAATTTTGGTAGGGGAACTTTCAAACGCGAAAAGAAGCGGGAGAGAGACCTAGAAATAGGTAGATAAATGATTGCCACTTTCTTTGGAAAGGACAGAACATGGCTTATATAATGTTAATGGAAACGAAGCAAGTGCTTCGTTTTTTCTTTTTTTTCAAATGAATGGGAAAAGCATTGGCTGTTTACAATAATATAGAAAATTGTTATAATTTACAGTGTGTATCATATCGAGGTGTACTATGAAAGATGTCGGTCAAAAATTAGCAAAAAAACGAAAAGAATTAAAGCTTAGCTATGATGATGTATGCCAATTGACGAAGCTTCCTTTGGCGACGATAAAAGCGATCGAAGCAGGGGATTTGGATCATTTTCAAAACGATCTGACGTATGTTCGTTTTTATGTGCGCTCCTATTGCAAAGCCATCGATGTACCGTATGAAAATTTCAAAGATGATGTATTAGAAAGTGTAGAAGAATATACGACAACACTCTCTATGAAATCGATTAAAGAACATGAACAAATCAATGAAAATATAGTAAAAAAATCGAATTCCCATAAAGAAGTCGACATTGACCTTCCAGAAGAAAAAATGCCAAAGCTAGCCAAACGTGATCGTGTTTCGATTGCGCAAAATGCGCAGCAAAGCCATCGGTTCCGTAAAGCCAAACGAGTGGATTTAGTATCGCTTTCATTGGGAATCGTAGTGGTCGTTGTAATCGTTTCGATTCTCTTCGTTGGTGTTTCTACATTATTCGATAAGGGAACGACCCCTCCAATAGAGGATCCAGTAGATCAAGTAGAAGATACAACACCACCGGTTGAAAAAGAAGATGACAAAAAAGAAGATCGTGATGAAGAAACAAAAACAGACAGTGAGAAAGATAGTAAAGTTGTTTTCACTAAGCGTGAAGTTAATTCTTATGAAATCAGCGGAATTAAGAGTGGGGAAACAATTACGATTGAGATTACCTTTAAACAAAGTGGACAGTTTAATATGTGGAAAGGCAATGCAGTAGTGCCAAATGCTTATAATATGTATGAAGCCAATGCTACTTACAAGTATGAAAATACAGTAACGGCACAAGAAATGCTGACATTAAATTTCTGGAATTATGGTGGTGCGACAATCAAAGTCAATGGAAAATCACTCGATTATGATGAAAGTGCTCAGATTGCAAAGGATGGCGTAACTTATATCACGCTAATAACGAAAGGTGAATAATTATGAATCTACCCAATAAGTTATCTTTATTTCGGATGTTGTTAGTTCCTGTTTTGGTTATCGTATATTTATTTCCTTATGCGCAGTTTCATATTGACGTTTTTGCATTTCATTTTGATTATGTGACATTAAGCGTTGTGGATATTGCTTGCTTAGCTATTTTTGCTTTGGCTTCCTTTACCGATTTTTTGGATGGGAATATTGCTCGTAAATATCATTTGATCACATCGTTTGGAAAATTTGTGGATCCCATTGCCGATAAGCTTTTGGTGAATACAAGTTTTATTTTATTGGCGTTTTCTGGTCGCGTTCCTGTGGTTGCGGTAATCGTGATGATTTGGCGTGATTCCATCGTGGATGGTATTCGTATGATGGCAGCGAATAAAGGAAGAGTCATGGCAGCTGGAATATTAGGAAAATTAAAGACGGTATTGCAAATGATAGCTATCATCGTTTGTTTCCTTTGCAATTTGCCATTTGCCTTATTCAATTTTCCAATGGATCACTTCTTGGTTTGGGCGGCAACCGTAGTTTCTATACTTTCGGGAATCCGTTATTTTAATCAGGCGAAGGATATTTTGTTGGAGAGCAAATAAAATGCAGGAATTGGTGGCCTTACTAAAATCAAAAAAATTAACCATTGCTTCTGTGGAAAGTCTGACAGCAGGTCTGTTTTGTGCTAGAATGGCAGAGGTAAGCGGAGCATCTGCCGTACTGAAAGGTGGTCTTGTCACCTATATGACCAGTTGTAAGGCAGATGTTTTACATGTTCCTAAAATATTGATTGCAACGTATGGTGTCATTAGTGAAGAAATTGCTATTGCAATGGCAGAAAAGGGGAGCGAGATGTTCCAATGCGATATCGTATGTTCCTTTACTGGCAATGCAGGACCTACCGTAATGGATGATAAACCAGTGGGGTTGGTCCATATGGCAATTTATTATCAGGGGCAGATCCATGCTTTTCATCAACGGTTTCATGGAGATCGAAATACCATTCGTAATCTTGCCTGTGATGAAATGGTTAGAGAGCTAAAAAAGATCATTAAATAATCATTAGTAATTTTACTAAAAAACGCATATATAAGTAGTAGGAGGATTCATTATGGCGGCAAAAGAGAAGAAGATAGAAAATATAGACGAAAAAGATGTTTTATTGGATGATACTTTGCGTCAGATTGAAAAACAATTTGGTAAGGGAAGTATTATGAAATTAGGTGATCGTAGCAATGTTGATGTGGATGCGATCAGTTCGGGTTCATTAAAGATCGATGAAGCATTAGGGATCGGTGGTTATCCAAAAGGTAGAATTGTAGAAATTTATGGACCAGAATCGAGTGGAAAAACCACACTTGCGTTACATGCGATTGCACAAGTACAAAAAAAAGGTGGTAGAGCCGCTTTTATTGATGCAGAAAATGCCATTGATCCAAAATATGCATCGCATCTTGGAGTCAATATTGATGAATTGATTTTATCGCAGCCAGATAGTGGGGAACAGGCTTTGGAAATTACCGAAATGCTGATTAAGAGTGGAGCTATTGATTTAGTGGTTGTCGATTCTGTTGCTGCTTTGGTACCGCAGGCGGAATTGGATGGAGAAATGGGGGATGCAAGTGTTGGACTACAGGCGCGTTTAATGTCAAAAGCCATGCGAAAACTCTCAGGAATCATGAACAAGAGTGAATGTACTGCCATCTTTATCAATCAGTTGCGTGAAAAAGTAGGCGTCTTTTATGGAAATCCAGAAACGACACCTGGAGGTAGAGCTTTAAAGTTCTATTCGTCCGTTCGTTTGGATGTCCGTAAAGGAGAAGCAATAAAAATAGGAACAGAGATCATTGGTAATAAAGTCAATGTAAAAGTAGTAAAAAATAAAGTAGCGCCTCCATTTAAAGTAGCATCCATTGAAATTATGTATGGAGAAGGAATTTCTTATTTGGGAGAAATTCTAGATATGAGTGTGGATTATAATTTGATTCAGAAGAGCGGAAGCTGGTTCTCGTTCAATGGAGAAAAAATAGGACAGGGAAAAGAGAGCGTGAAGCAGTTTTTGAAGGAGCGTCCTGATTTAGTGAAAGAATTGGATGAAAAAATTCGCGAATTACGAGCTCAAAAATAGTGAATGATCGCATTGAGCAGGCCATTGGTCTGCTTTTTTTGAAACCTCTTACATACTGCGTAGGGAACCAACGAAAATGATTGAATAATTACTTAAAATTTAGTATCATAGATACATGGGTAAGACCACATGGAATTAACCATGATAATGATATAGGAGGATATTATGGAAAATATGACAGTAATCCTCTTATCTAGTATAGCAGGACTGCTCGTAGGAATCGTCATTATGGTAGCGATTTCTCGAATGGGTTTAAACAAAAGCAAACATGAGGCTGAATTGACAATTAAAGAAGCTCAGAATAAGGCAGAAACGATCGTCAAACAAGCAGAAATTGATGGTAGGACACAGACTCATGAAATGAAGATTAATGCCGAAAAAGAAATTAAACAACGGAAAGATGAACTGATGGAGAAAGAAAATCAGTTACTTCGTCGTGAAGATAATTTGAATTTTAGAGATGAAGCATTAACACAAAAAGAAGCGCAGTTAGATCATAAAAATGCGCGTTTAAACGAAAAGCTATCTATATTAGATGAGAAGGAAAAGATTTTGGATTCCAAAATTGATGTACAGGTGGAAGAATTAGAACGAATCGCAAATATGAGTGCTCCTCAAGCCAAAGAAGAGTTGTTTGGTATTGTGGAAAAGCGAATGGAAAGAGAAACACTAGCGTACATCAAAGATCGTGAGGAAGAAGCAAAGAGCATTGCGGATGAAAAAGCAAGGAATATTATCGCACTCTCTATTCAGCGTCTTTCTCAGGATGAAAGCGTTGATCGTACCGTTTCGGTCGTTGCCTTACCAAGCGAGGAAATGAAGGGTAGGATCATTGGTCGCGAAGGAAGAAATATCAAAGCGATTGAACAGGCAACAGGAGTTGATTTAAATATTGATGATACTCCAGAAGTGATTGAATTGTCCTGCTTTGATCCGATCCGTAGAGAAATTGCACGAATTGCTTTGGAAACATTAGTCAAGGATGGAAGAATTCAGCCAGGACGCATTGAAGAAGTTGTGAATCGTGTCAAAAATGAAATGAATAATACCATCATGAAAACGGGGGAAGATGTAATCTTTAAGCTTGGTTTAGGAAAGATGGATCGAGAAATCGTAAAATTGATTGGACGATTAAAATATCGTTATAGCTATGGACAAAATGCGTTAGAGCATTCCATGGAAGTAGCTAATTTAACCGGTATGATGGCTGCTGAATTGGGATTGAACCAGACATTAGCAAAACGTGCTGGATTATTGCATGATATTGGAAAAGCGATTGATTATGAAGTGGATGGGTCACATGTTGATTTAGGATATCGTATTTGTAAAAAACATGGTGAGGATGAAGTCATACTAAATGCGATTCAATCGCACCATGGAGATGCGGAAGCAAAATATTTGATTTCTAATTTAGTGGTTGCTGCTGATACTCTAAGTGCGGCTCGTCCAGGTGCACGACATGAATCTATGCAAAATTACATCAATCGTTTAGAAGAACTGGAAAAATTGGCGAAGTCTTTTGACGGAGTTGATTCTACTTATGCCATTCAAGCCGGACGCGAGATTCGTGTTATGGTGAAACCAGACAAAGTAGATGATCTTGCGGCAGTGAAAATGGCAAGAGAAATCAAGGATAAAATTGAAGCAGAACTGACTTATCCAGGTCAAATTAAGGTTACTGTCATTCGCGAAACGCGTGCAAACGAAGTGGCAAAATAATGAGAATACTTTTTGTTGGTGATATTGTTGGAGCTTGTGGAAGAAGTGTTGTTATGAAACAGGTGCCACAATGGAAAAAAGAAAAACAAGTGGATCTTGTGATTGTCAATGGGGAGAATTCCGCTCACGGCAAAGGCATTACAAGAAAGATTTATCATCAATTACTAGATTGTGGTGTTGATTTGATCACTATGGGTAATCATACCTTTTCCAAAGATACGATTTATTCTTTTATTGAAGAAGCCGATCATTTGGTAAGGCCCGTGAATTTACTGCCGTTAGAAGGTGGCGTCGGCTATCGCATTGTCGAATGCAAAGGATTAAAGGTATGTGTTGTCAATTTAATGTGTGAAGTATTCATGGTTCAGGTGGCAGCGTCTCCATTTGTCTGTATGAATGAGATCTTAAATGAAGTGGAAGCCGATGTGTTTTTTGTTGATCTTCATGGGGAAGCAACCAGTGAAAAAATTGCATTCTCTTACTTCTTTGAAGAGGACGTTGCTGCAGTAGTTGGAACACACACTCATGTTCAAACGGCGGATGAAAGAGTTGAAAATGGTTGTGCCTTTATTAGTGATGTCGGAATGTGTGGGGCTTATCACAGTGTCATTGGTCGAGATATTGATGAGGTGCTGACTCGGTTTACCACAAAAGAAAAAACCCGCTTTAAGGTTGCCGAAGGTGAAGCCTTGTTCTGTGCTGTGATCATTGATATTGACGAAAATACAAAACGTGCGACTGCGATAGAAAGAATCCAAATTCGACCATAAAAGTATCAGAATATCTGATACTTTTTTTGTTTTTGTCGTATATAAGATTGAGGTGAAATTATGACCATTCAGGAATTGTATTTTATTCAGGGGAAACGACCGTGTCAAGTCGTTGGAGAAAAAGGAAAAAAACAAGAAAAAATGGGAAGTAATTGTTATCTGAATCAATTGTGTTTGACCTATGGTAGTAATGTGTTAGGAAGAAGACTATTTTCAAAGCAATTATTTCCGAAAAAAAGAAAACTTCCCTTATTAGTCAGTGAGCATCATCAAAGTATTTTATTTCCAATTTATGGAACTCGCAATAAAGCAGCTCTTTGGATCAATCATGCAAATATAAAGAGCGTCCAAAAGCAAGGAATGGATACAAGTGTTCAATTTGAAAATGGAATGATGTTAGTCATTCCCGTTAGTATCGTAAGTGTTCAGAGGCAAATGAAACGTTGTGAAAGAATACTGTCGTATTTGAATGAGTTGTAGTATAATAAACACGGTGATTAACATGGAATTATGGATGGCGATGATGACCATATCTTTTCTGATTTTGGTTCTGCTTCTACTTCTTTTAATGAATCGAAATAAAACGATTACAACAAATGAAATGTCGAAAATCAGAAATGAAATGATGAAAGAATTGCTTGACTCTCAAAATCGTATGCTAACCTCCATTCACTCGGATTTATCTACATTAAATGAATACCATGGGAATCGTATCACACAGATGGAGCATCATGTGAATGAGCAATTACATACTTCATTGACACAGACCAATGATGTGTTTCAGCAAGTGATGCAACAAATGGTAAAAGTGAATGAAGCGCAATCACAATTATCAAAGTTGGGCAGTGATATTGCAGGCCTTCATCAAATTTTAAACGATAAGAAAAGTCGTGGTGTCTTTGGTGAAACAGCACTTTATTCTTTATTGGAAAATGCATTTGGACCCTATTCCAAACAATATGCAAAACAATATCAATTAAGTAATCATACCATTGTAGATGCGGTTGTTTTTTGTAGTGACAATAAGAATGTTATCTGCATTGATTCTAAATTTCCTTTTGAAAATTACAATCGTTTACAAGAGAGTGATATTCCAGCATCAAAGAAAAAAACATTGATCAATGAGTTTTCAAGAGATGTGAAACATCATATTCAAACGATTGCAGACAAATATATCCTTCCAGAGGAAACCGCTGCATTTGCTTATCTGTTTCTTCCATCGGAGGCGATCTTTGCTTACATTAACGCAAATCTTGATCAAGTCGTGCAGTTTTCTTATGAAAAAAAGGTATATCTAGTGTCTCCAACAACACTGATGGCATATTTGACCTTAATGAAAACGATCAATATTAAGCAAAAGAAAAATGAAAAAATGAGAGTGATTCAGCAAGAATTATCCAAATTAGCAATCGAATTTGAGCGTTTCGTAAAACGATATGAAGCATTAAGTACAGAATATGATCGTACGTACCGACAGATGCACGATCTTTTTGTTACCGCAGAAAAGATATCGCAACAATTTAAAAAAATTGAAGCGGCAGAATTTGAGGAATAAAAAAGAAACTTCACTGCATATCATAGAGCAGGAGGTTTTTTTATGTCAGGATTTTATGGGTGTCTTTGTGAAAATGAAGGACAAAGAGAATACCGTCTTATTCAAAATGGGCACTTTGCATGGAAAACAATGAAATTAGAGCAAGTGATCTATCAAGGAGTTAATTATCGATTTACTTATTCAGGGAAAATTAAAGTGTGTGATTCCCTTTCTCAAGAAATCAAGACTTATGCGGGAAAATGTCATAACGAAAAAGAACTACTATTATCTCTATTTGTATCAAAAATGGATCTTTTGCAACGGATTCTTTCAAAAGTATCATTTCTTTTAATTGATGATGGGGAAAGGGTGTTTATCCATACATCTCATGTACTATATTGTGCAAGAAAGCCAAAGGGTGCCATTTATCTAGCTAGTAATCGCAATGATTTACCTTTTTCTAATACGATTTCATTAACTGGCAGTATGCTTTTCTATAATAATAATTTGAAGCAAATCACGTAGTAGCATATTTTTTCGAAAAAGGATATAATGAAAAAAAGTGAGGTAGTGTTATTTATGAAATTTCATGATTATCCTTATGATCGAGTGGATTATGAGAAAAGCAAACAATGGATGGAAGAAAAAACATTGGCGTTAAAAAATGCGGTTGATTATCAAGTGTTTAAAGCTGTATTTGATGAAATACAGCAACATAATACTTATTGTTTTACTATGCAGTCACTTTGTATGATTCGTCATTCTATTGCTACACAAGATCCTTTCTATGCGGAAGAAAATGCATATTGGGATGAATATGGACCTTTGTTTGATGAAATCCATCAGAAATTTGTCAAGGTATTGTTACAAAGTCCCTATCTAGAACAAATCAAAGAAGAATTACCGAAAACATATTTTATGATTTTAGAAAATAAAGAAAAAACATTTTCTTCTGAGATCATTAAGGAAAAACAAAAAGAAAATGCGTTATGTAGTGAATATCAAAGGTTAATTGCTTCGGCACAAATTCCTTTTGAGGGAGAAATCTATACCTTAGCGATGCTGCAGAAGAGGATGCAGGATGACCATGAAGCCGCGAGAAAAAAAGCTTACCAAGCTTATTGGGGATGGTTTCAAGAAAAAGAAAATGAAGTGGATATGATTTTTGATCAAATGGTTCATGTTCGTGACCAAATGGCAAAAAAATTGGGTTACGATAGTTATACCCAAATGTCGTATGCGATTTTAAATCGTTTTGATTATTGTGAAGAGGATATCAAATGCTATCGAAAACAAGTCATAGAGGAAGTAGTTCCGGTTGCTAATTCGCTGTATATGCGACAGAAAGAACGATTGGGAAAAGATCGTTTGGAATGCTTTGATGAGAATTATGAATTTAAGAGTGGTAACCCAAAGCCGAAATACAACAAAGATGAAATGGTGAAGCGGGCTTCTAAGTTGTATCATGAATTGTCCAAAGAAAGTGGGGAATTCTTTGATTTTATGGTCGAACATGAATTGCTTGATCTGGAAGCAAAAAAAGGAAAAGATATGGGTGGGTTCTGTGAATATTTACCTTACTTTAGTAGTCCTTTTATCTTTTCTAATTTTAATGGTACAAGCCATGATGTGGATGTTTTGACGCATGAAGCTGGACATGCATTTCAATGTTATACTTCTGGAAATATTCGTCCAATCGAATGCATTTGGCCAGGATATGAAAGTTGTGAAATTCATTCGATGAGCATGGAATTTTTCGCTTGGCCTTGGATCTCCTCCTTTTTTGAAGAGGACAGTGAGAAATATTATTATCTTCATTTAGGTGGTGCTGTGAAATTTATACCTTATGGTATTTTGGTGGATCATTTTCAGCATGAAGTTTACAACCATCCTACCATGTCTATTGAGGAAAGAAAGGCTTTGTGGCGTTCTTTAGAACGACAGTATTTACCACATAAAGATTATGAATCGCTTCCTTTCTTAGAAAAAGGTACCTGGTGGATGAAGCAGGCGCACATTTTTATGAGTCCTTTCTATTATGTTGATTATACCTTGGCACAAGCTTGTGCATTACAGTTTTGGGCTCGATTATATCATAAGGATGAAAGCGCATGGGATGATTACTATAAGATTTGTCAGGTAGGGGGAACTTTAACCTTCCGGGAAATCGTTCATTTAGCTAATTTAAAAGTACCATTTGAGGAAGGTTGCCTTAATGATGTGATGAAGCAAGTGAATGGTTATTTGAGTGCAATCCATGATAAAGAACTTTAGTAAGTACAATAAATTGTATGGGGGAAAGAGGATTCGATCCTCTTTTTCTTTTGCTTGTGTCGTATAGAAAATATGTGAAATTATAGTAGAATTACGATAACAATTGACGAGTTATTTTTATCGGTGTATGATTGTTTAATCAAATTAATAGTTAAGCACATTAAGTAAATAGGAGAAGGTTTATGAATACGAATGAATTAGCTGCACAAATTAGAGAGATGATGTATTTTGGGAAAGGACGATTTTTTAAGCATCGTTGTACCCATTGCATCAATCCACATGATATGATGTTTCTCAAAGCGATCATTCAGCTGAGTAATCAGTCAAAGGGAATGGTGAAAATGAGTGATGTTTCGAACTACTTCAATATTTCAGCCCCAGCGATGACACAACAAGTACGTCGTTTTGAAAAAATGAACTTTATTGAAAGAGTCCAGCAAGAACATGATCGTCGTAGTGTTTATCTAAGATTAACGGCTCATGCATTGGAAAAAATAAACGAAACCGAGGCAGTGCTTAATCAGGATTTGATAGACTTCATCACCTATTTAGGGGAAGAAGATAGTAAGGAACTGATTCGTATTATGAAGAAAGCAAGTCAGTTTCTAATGGAAAATAAATAAGAAAGGAGCGTTCTATGCTTAGATTAGTGACTTATGTAAAAAAGTACTGGCTTTCTATCCTATGTATTGTTGCTTTGTTGTATGGACAGGCACAGTGTGAGCTAGCTTTGCCTGATTACATGTCGGATATCATTAGTGTGGGAATTCAGGCAGGTGGAGTAGAATCTGCAGTACCGATGGAACTATCAAAAGAGACATATGAAAAAGTAAAAATTTTGATGAGTGAAGAGAATGTGGCTTTTCTGGATCAATGCTATCGCTATGAAGACAGGGATAATGATTCTTTATATTATGCTGTTGAGGAGTCGATGTTGCAAAAGGGAGTCTATGTTCTAAAAGAGGAATCGTATCGCAATGATTCAAGGTTACAGGAAGCATTTGCTGCACCATTGTTAATTACGTATGGGATTGAGGCAACGCAACAGGAAAGCACTACCACTGCGAAAGATGAAATCAATGAGATGCTTTCTCAGTTACCAGAAGGGGTGGATCCTTTCGTTATATTCGCTAGGATGAGCGAAGAACAAAAGCAAGAAATTTGTGATTCCATCGAAGATAAGCTTTCCGTTATGGGAGAAAGCAGTGCTTTGATTGCTTCGGCACAAATGGTGAGTAAAGAATATGAATCACTGGGGATAGCAACCGATCAAATTCAAATGATTTATATTGGCAGTGTTGGTGTTAAAATGTTGAGCATTGCTTTTGCTGGTGTACTCTGTGCTATTTTGGTAGGTTATTTCTCCAGTCGCAGTGCAGCAGGTATTGCTCGTGATTTAAGAAGAGATGTTTTTGAAAAAGTGGAATCCTTCTCAAATGAAGAATTAACTCGTTTTTCTACTGCTTCTTTGATTACCCGAACAACGAATGATGTTCAGCAGATTCAAATGGCGTTGACAATGATGCTTCGCTTTATGATTTATTCACCAATCATGGGCATTGGTGCGATTATTCGTGTCCTTGATAGTGATGGCAGTATGATTTGGATCATTGCTGCAACCGTCATTTTGATCATGATTGTCATCAGTATTTTGATGGCTGTTGCAGGACCAAAATTTAAAGCGATGCAGAAACTAGTGGATCGCTTGAATCTTGTAATGCGAGAACAATTAAATGGAATGCTTGTCATTCGTGCTTTTCACAATGAAGATAAAGAAGCGATACGCTTTGATCATGCGAATAAAAATATGACAAATACGCAATTATTTACCACACGTTCGATGGCGTTGATGATGCCGATCATTATGTTCATCTTTAATAGTGTTTCCTTAGTCATTATTTGGGTAGGTTCCCATTTGGTGGATTTGGGTACCATGCAAATTGGGGATATGATGGCTTATATGCAGTATGCAATGCAAATCATTATGTCCTTTATGTTCATTGCGATGATTGCCTTATTCATACCACGTGCTGGAGTTGCAGCAAAGCGAGTGTTTGAAGTATTAGATACCAAACTTTCCATTCAAGATCCAGAGATGGAGGAAGAACCATTAGCGAAAGGTACGGTCGCTTTTCATCATGTTAGTTTTGCCTATCCAGGAGCGGAAGAAGAAGTATTAAGCGACATTAACTTTTGCACAAAACCAGGACAGACGACGGCTTTTATCGGAAGTACAGGAAGTGGAAAAAGTACGATTGTTAATTTGATTCAACGTTTCTATGACGTTAGTAAAGGTAGCATCGAAATCGATGGTGTTGATGTTCGTAAGATGAATCAGCAAACGTTACGTCGAAAAATTGGTTTCGTACCTCAGAAAGGACAATTATTTTCAGGTACGATCGCATCGAATATTAAATTTAGTGATGCTTCCATCAGTGATGAGCAAATGAGAGAAGCCGCTGAAATTGCACAGGCAAGTGAATTCATCGAAAGCAAACCAGAAGGTTATCAAACACCGATTGCCCAAGGTGGTGGTAATGTATCAGGTGGACAAAAGCAGCGTATCTCGATTGCTAGAGCGATAGCAAAACAACCAGAAATCTTTATTTTTGATGATAGTTTTAGTGCTCTTGATTTTAAAACCGATGCAAAGCTAAGAGAAGCCTTAGGGAAATTGTGCCGTAAAAATGGCGCTACGATGCTTGTGATTGCGCAACGTATTGCTTCGATTATGCACGCTGACCAGATCATTGTATTAGAAGAAGGAAGGATGGTAGGAAAAGGAACTCATGAAGAATTGATGAAAGATTGTCCTATCTATCAAGAAATTGCTTTGTCACAGTTAAGTAAGGAGGAACTTGAAAATGAATAATGAAACAAGAAGACCTCCAAGAGGGCCAATGGGAGGTCATGGTCCTATGCGAGGTGGCCATGGCAATGAAAAAGCCAAAGATTTAAAAGGAACCTTGCTTCAGCTTTTACGTTATTTAGGTAGCTATCGCTATTTGCTGTTATTGGCACTGTTATTTGCGATTGGGGCAACGATCATTGTTATTGTTGGTCCTGATATTTTGGGAAATGCGACAACGGAGCTTGCGAATGGTTTAATGGCAAAAGCTCAGGGAACGGGGGGCATTGATTTTCAAAAAATCTATACGATCATTATGACATTAGTAGGTCTTTATTTAGTATCAATGATTTGTTCGTATGTACAAGGATATCTCATGGCTACCATTTCACAAAAGACTTGCTACCGTTTACGAAAAGAACTATCGGAGAAAATAAATACCTTGCCATTGCGTTATTTTGATCAAACCTCCCAAGGAGATGTATTAAGTCGAGTAACGAATGATATTGATATGATTGGACAAGGTTTGAATCAAAGTATGTCACAAATTTTAACATCCATTGTTCAGATTATCGGAATTGCCTTTATGATGATCAAAATTAGTTGGATCATGTCACTTGTTTCATTTTGTGTTATACCAATCTCAGGAATCCTTATTTTATTCGTTACGAAACGTAGTCAACGATATTTCATTTCACAACAGACTTCCTTAGGACTAGTGAATGGTCATGTGGAAGAAATGTATGGTGGACATACGGTCGTGAAAGCATTCAATAAGGAAGCCGATTCTTTGGCTTTATTCAATGAATATAATGACAAACTGTATGAATCCGCATGGAAATCACAATTTTTATCTGGTTTGATGCATCCGATTACACAGTTTATTGGAAATGTTGGCTATGTGTTTGTGGTATTGATTGGTGGTATTTTAGCCACACATTCAAAGATTACCTTATTTGGTATCGTCTTTTCTGGTGTAGGAGTAACCATCGGTAATATTCAGTCCTTCATTCAATACGTTCGTATGTTCAATCAACCGATTTCGCAAGCGGCGCAAATCATGAACATGCTGCAAAGCACCGCGGCTGCTGGAGAACGTGTGTTTGCCTTTTTACAGGAAGAGGAGGAAATTAAGGAAAGTGAAACTCCAATTTCGATTTATGATGAAAACAATCAAATTAAGATAGAAGGAAGTGTTGCTTTTGAAGATGTTCGTTTTGGATATACACCAGACAAAATTGTCATTAAACACTTTAGTATGTATATTAAAGATGGTCAAAAAGTTGCTATTGTTGGACCAACAGGAGCCGGGAAAACGACCATTGTCAAGCTATTAATGCGTTTCTATGAATTGGATCATGGTACGATCTATGTGGGTGGACATAACATCAAGGAATATCGTCGCAGCGATTTAAGAAGTTTATTTGGTATGGTGTTGCAGGATGCTTGGTTGTTTAGTGGAAGTGTTATGGATAATCTTCGCTATTCAAAATTGAATGCAAGTGATGAGGAAGTATATGCTGCTGCTAAAGCTGCTCATGTAGATCATTTTATAAAAACATTGGAACATGGTTATGATACGGAATTAAATGAAGAAACAAGTAATATCTCACAAGGTCAGAAACAATTGTTGACGATAGCACGGGCTTTCTTGGCGGATCCGAAAATCTTAATTTTGGATGAAGCAACAAGTAATGTTGATACGCGTACGGAAGTGTTAATTCAGGAAGGGATGGAAAAATTGATGAAAGGAAGAACCTCCTTTATTATTGCTCATCGTCTTTCTACTATTCGCAATGCCGATATCATATTGGTAATGAATGAAGGTGATATCGTAGAAGTTGGAGATCACGAAGAGTTATTGGCTCGTGGTGGCTTCTATGCAACTTTATATAATTCTCAATTTGCTCAAGATGAGGAGTAAAAAAACAGAGCTATTGATGGTAATTCCCATAAGTTAATCGTTTAACTTATGGGGGTTACTACCTTTCTCTGTTTTTTTTTTTGCTTGGATGCCTAAAATCATTGATGAGGCCTACGATTTAATCTTGAACAGCGCCAAACAAAAACTTTTCGAAGAGGGATATTCTGCTTTTTCTTTGCGCCCTGTTGCGATGGATTGTGGAATTGCGGTAGGGACCATTTATCATTATTTTGAAAATAAAGATGATTTAATTGCCGCTGTTAGGTTGGAAGATTGGAAATGTGCAATGGTAAAAATGGAAATCCATTGCCAAGCAGCAACAACATTATCGGATGGATTATTGTCCATCTATTCTGCGATTGATAATTTTTGTGGGATTTATGAAACCATTTGGAGTCAAAGTGAGGATCACATTAGTGTGAAAATATTAAATACTCGTCGAATCCAACTGCAGATGCGTTTGAATCAAAAAATTAGAGAATTGCTTCAGCGCTTTGATCGAATGGAAGATTTTGATCTTTCTCTTTTGCTTGTTCAAATCATATTGTCTAGTGTGTTAGAAAAGGAAACATCAGCAAAACAATTTCATAAGTTGATATTGCGTTTGTTTCCTATTTATGCGGATGAACCGCAAGAAAGGTAATAGGTGAGATTATGAGTCATTTTAAAGATTTACGCATCGTTGATAATTTCTATCAAACTTCCTCTTTTATTCCCATGCCGACGGTGTGTGTTTCAACGATCAATGAGGATGGAAGTCTGAATATTGGTTCCTATTCTTTATGTTTTCCTTACTATATTGCAGGAAAAGGAAGATATGCAATGTTACTGGAATGTCGTAATACTTCAAATACTTGTAAAAATTTGTTGCAAAGAGGGAAATGCGCATTAAATTTCATTACGGATGATAGAGCAGTATTTAAGGAAGCCGTTCGATTAGGATTTCCTGGACCATCCGATGAAAAAATGAAAACTTTAAATTTCAAAATGGAGAAAGGATTAGCCGATCTTTTGGATCCCAATCGTCCTTTAGTAATTTCGGATGCCTATCAGGTATTTGAATGTACTTGGGATTCCTATTTGGAAAATGCTTCTCAATTTAAAGCGGAAGATATTGATGATGGACATCCTGACCCATACAATGATTTTAACGGCATTACCTCTCGTTATGGGGCTCATTTCATTTTGAAAATTGATAAAATTTTAATGAAAGAAAAATATTATGATGCGATCATTAATGGCGTTAATAAAAATAACTTCCCACCAGTTCCGGTGGATTATGGCTATCGTGATTCAACCAATTTTTGGTATACGCAGTTTCCACGTTTAAAAAAACCAATTGCGGAACCGATTCCAGAAGCGAACGAAGTGGATATTACCTCCATTCGCTATGCGGCAAATCGTTGTGATGATCGTGTGAAATTCACTGATGAAGCTTTGCAGCAATTTGTCAAAGTACCTCGCCCATTCCTAAAAACAGTATTAAATGGATGCGTAACATGGGCAAAAGAAAACAATGTAACGTTGATCACAGAAGAACATGTGAAAATTATCAATGATAAACGTGCGGCAGAGAAAAAACGTTAATGAATCAAAAACAGAGGATGAAGATGGAATGCTTCATTCTCTGTTTTTTTGAAAAAAGATAACAATCACTAACAAGTTGTGTATAATAATAAATATGGAATTAAAAAAACTTAAAATTAGTGAAAAGAAAACACAATTGTTTGAAAAAATGGGAATTCATTGTGTTGAGGATTTACTTCACCATTATCCATTTCGTTATGAAGAGCGGGAAATGAAACCATTTAGAGAATGGCAGACGGGTGAAAATGTGTGCTTTGAAGCAATGATTCTTTCTTGTGCAAGTGTGAATCGTTATGCTTATAAACGCAGTATGACAAGATTTAAAGTGATGTATGAGGAAGAAGAACTTCGGATTACATTATTTAATCGTCCTTGGACCAGTGGATTTGTTCCTGAAAAGCGGATTACCGTTTTTGGTCGCTATGAGGGAAATAACAATGTGATTGCAATGAATTATAATTTTCAGCCAATCAAAGAACAGTTGGGGATCATTCCGGTATACAATACGATTGAGGGATTGTCCCAGAAAGATTTCATATCCAACATGAGAAAAGCATTGTCGATTTGTCAATTGCCACAATTTGTTCCTTCCTTCTATTGTGAAAAATACCATTTGATTTCATTACGTGACGCTTTGATTCAAATTCATATTCCAAAAGATAAAGAGCATTTGAAACAAAGTTTGCGTGCGCTAAAATATGAGGAATTTTTGCGCTTTCAGTTACAAATGCAGATAGCCAAAAAAAGTAATGTGCAAAAAAAAGGAATCGGAAAACAGTTTGATGAGAAAAAAATAGGTCAGATGATACATAGTCTTCCTTATGAGCTAAGCGAAGGACAAAAACAAGCGATTCAAGAAGTTCTTAGTGATTTGAAAGCGGAACATGTTATGTATCGATTGGTGCAGGGGGATGTTGGATGTGGAAAAACAACAGTGGCAGCCATTGCGATGTATGCCTGCATCTTATCAAAGAGACAGGCAGTCATGATGGCACCTACGGAAATTTTAGCAAAACAACATTATCAAAATCTTTCGCAAATGTTTGAGCGATTTTCGATACGAATCGGAATCCTTTATTCTTCGATGAAACAAAAAGAGAGACAGCAGATGTTGCATCAAATTGCGCAAGGAGAAGTCGATCTTATTGTAGGAACACATTCCCTTTTTCAAGAAGAAGTGGTCTATCATAATCTAGGTCTTGTCATTGCCGATGAGCAACATCGCTTTGGTGTGGAACAAAGAAGAAAACTATTGGAGAAAGGGGATAAAGTCGATTTTCTATTGATGAGTGCGACACCGATCCCTAGAACATTAGCAGTATCGTTGTATGGCGATATGGAGGTATCGACCATTACCACTCTTCCTAAAGGTCGTAAAAAAGTAAATACGGTGTATGTAAAGGAAGATAGTCTGCGAAGTGTTCTGCCTGAAATTTTAAGCAATCTAGACCAAGGAATGCAATGTTATGTCGTAGCACCAGCGATTGAAGCAAAGGAAGAATACCGGATGCGAAATGTCTTCGAGCTCTATGAGAATATGAATCAAGTGTTAGGGAAAAAATATCGTATTGCGTTATTGCATGGGAAGATGAGCAGCCATGAAAAAGATTGCATCATGGAACAATTTCTCCATCGTGAGTTTTCTATATTAATTACAACAACGGTCATTGAGGTTGGTGTTGATGTGAAGAATGCGAATATTATGGTGATTTATGATGCTCATCGTTTTGGAATGAGCCAGATTCATCAACTTAGAGGACGAGTAGGGAGAGGAAATCAACAAGGATGGTGTTACTTGTTAAGTGCCAGCAAAGATCCCGATGCGATCCAACGTTTATCCGTTATGGAAAGCACAAATGATGGGTTTGCTATCGCGAAAGCGGATCTATTGATGCGTGGTCCTGGTGATTTACTTGGGGTTCGCCAAAGTGGTGCCGCTTCGTTTCTGTTAGGAGATGTAGTAAAAGATCAAGCCATATTAGAAGTCACGCGAAAGGATGCGGAAGAAATTCTTCTCCATATTGATGAATATGAAGAAATAAAAGCATTTGTAGAAAAAAAAGATTATACATCTTATCTAGATTAGGATATACTAATAGCGATGAACCGGAAAGGATGAGGCAGATGAAAAATATTTTTGAATGGTTGGATAGTAGAAAAATACCTTATCATAATCAGGCTTTAATTGAACAAGCTTGCATTCATACATCGTATTTAAATGAGCATCGACAGTACAAAGGGGACAATGAACGATTGGAATTTATGGGGGATGCCGTATTGCAATTGTATTCCACTACGGTATTGTTTAAAAAAGAACCCATTTTGGATGAAGGAGAAATGACCAGGTTACGCTCTCAGTTAGTACGTGAGGAAGTACTTGCGAATTATTCTCGTCAATTAGGATGGAATGAGTTCTTAATGCTGGGTGTGGGAGAAGAAAAGAGTGGCGGACGTGACCGTGATTCCATTTTGGCGGATATGTTTGAAGCAGTATTAGGTGCTATTTATATTGATAGCGGCTATGATGCGGCTGCAATGGTATTGGAGGAAGTTTTGATTCCACAGATGGAATTCCATAGCGATGAATTAGTGATCGATTATAAGACAAAATTACAGGAATTTATTCAAGCAGATAAGCGGAATACCGTTGTTTATCATGTTGTAGAAAGTGTAGGACCAAGTAATAATCCTACCTTTAAAGTAGAAGCATTAATGGATAATATCGTTTTAGGGGAAGGTATTGGACATTCGAAAAAGAAAGCGACACAGGCTGCCGCAAAAGATGCGTTCAATAAATTGGTGAAATAGGATGAAACGATTTAGAAAAAGCTGGAAAGTGATTCTAGCTCTTTTTCTTTCCTGTAATTTTCTGCCTGTTTCATTGTTGCAGGCACAGACAAAGAGGGATTTCCCTACGCTGCGCAGTGAATATGTAATCGTGAAAAATCAAAATGATGATCGTGTTCTTTATGAAAAATCAGCGAAGGAAAAAATGTATCCTGCGAGTATGACGAAATTGATGACAGCATTAGTAGCGATGGACCAGATTACCAATCTAGAGGAACGTGTAATCATTACAGAAGTGATGCTAGAAGGTTTATATGAAGCCAATGCGAGTGTTGCTGGCTTTGAAAAGGGAGAATCCATTTCCTATCAAGATCTCCTATATGGGTTATTATTGCCTAGTGGTGCGGATGCTGCTAATGCGTTCGTATTTTCATTGTGCGAGAATGAAGAATCCTTTGTTCAGAAAATGAATGAAAAAGCCGCAACATTAGGAATGAAAGAAACTCATTTTATGAATGCCACTGGTCTGCATGATGAGAATCATTATTCTACTGCCAGTGATATGTTGTTGTTATTAGAAGCAGCGATTCAAAATGAAATAATAAGAAACGTCATGGAAAGCAAAAGCTATGATTGTGAAAGCAGTGATTTGACTTTTACGAATACGATTACGAAAATGGCGAATACAGTGGGAATGGATGCCTCTCTTATTTCGGGAGGAAAGACGGGATTTACTTGGGAAGCAGGAGAATGCTTGGCAAGCTATGCCCGACATAATGGTGAAACCATATTGATGGTAAGTGCACAAACCCATAGTGATTCCTATTATCCTTATCATATTGAGGATGCGTTAAAGATTTATCAATTTTTATTTTCGCAATATGAACGGAAAAGAATCTACCAAAAAGGAGACAAGATAGTAACGACACCCATTGCTTATGGAAAAGTAAAAGAATATACTTTTTTTGCTAAGGAAGATATCAGTGCGTTTATCGAAAAAGGGGAGGATACCATTTCGACGCAGTTATCTCTTTATGAACCAATCTGTGCTCCGGTTGCGATGGATACTGTTGTAGGAACGATTCTTATCTACCAAGGTGACGTAAAAATTGCGGAATGGGATGCTTTGATCGAGGAAACCATCGATAAAGATTATATTGCTTACTATTTCGATCATCCTTACCTGTTTTTTGTTGACTTTAGATATCTTTTTGTATTATGCTTATTAGCGTGTTTTGTAGAATATAGTAGATATTTATTGAAAAAGTTTCAAAATAAAGAAAGGTGGTAATCCATTTGATTACGATTGTAGAATATTTGATCTTGGCCATATTAACGGTTTTCTTATCCATTCACCTATCGCAATGTGTCGATATC
>JBGUVL010000022.1:0-29035 GCA_045134375.1 Breznakia sp.
CTACAGAATCACTCATTTAAACTGGTAGCGGGGAAGGGATTCGAACCCCCGACCCACCGGGTATGAACCGATTGCTCTAGCCAACTAAGCTACCTAGCCTTGAAATAAATGGTCGGGATGGCAGGATTCGAACCTGTGACACCTTGATCCCAAATCAAGTACTCTACCAAGCTGAGCTACATCCCGATTTAAGGTGCGCGTTTTTCGAGCATTTAACCTTACAAGTAGTAAGTGGTGGGGATGGAGGGAGTTGAACCCTCACGGTATTACTACCAAGGGATTTTAAGTCCCTCGCGTCTACCATTCCGCCACATCCCCATTTGGAGGTTCCTACCAGATTCGAACCGGTGATCACAGAGTTGCAGTCTATTGCCTTACCACTTGGCTAAGGAACCATTTTTTACTAACCACGTTAGCATGATAAATTATACGCTAGAAATAAATAATATGCAAGTAGAAATTAAAAAAATAGTATTCTGCGAAGTAACTTTTGAATTGTGCTATACTAATGATGATAGCGAAACAAGGAGTGTTAAAATGGAACAAGATATGAATCAAGAATTATTATCCTTATTAGAAAAGAGTAAAAGCTGTTTTCATGCAGTAGCAGCCATGCAAGAAATGCTAATCGAAAATGAGTATCAAGAAGTAAAAGAAAATGAAATATGGAAATTGCAAAAAGGAGGAAAATACTTTACCACAAGAAATGGTAGCAGTATCATAGCGTTCCATATCGGAAAAGAGTTAAGCGACTATCATTACCAAATTACTTCCTCTCATAGTGATTCGCCTACCTATAAAATAAAAGAGAAAGCAGAATTACAAGGCAAAGGCGGTTATCTAACTTTAAATACAGAAGGGTATGGGGGAATGTTATGTTCTTCGTGGATGGATCGTCCATTGTCGATTGCAGGACGAGTAGTGGTCAGAGAAAATGGTAGTTTGGTGAATCGTTTGTTTAGTTTTGATCAAGATTTGGTGTTGATTCCAAATGTTGCGATTCACATGAATCGAGAAGCAAACAGTGGGATGGCTTATAACCAGCAGGTTGATATGCTACCATTGTTTTCGGCAGGAGCTTGTGAGTGTGGGTCTTTTATAACGCTATTAGCAGAGAAATTAGGTTGTGCAAAAGAAGATATTTGTGCGAAGGATCTTTATCTATATAATCGTATGAGACCAATGGTATGGGGAATGAAACAAGAATTTATTTCCGCTCCTCGTTTGGATGATTTAGAATGCGCCTTTACTTCATTAAAAGCAATGGTATCTGAAAATAATGAGAAAGCCATTAATGTATTTGTTTGTTTTGATAATGAAGAAGTTGGATCAGGGACAAAACAAGGTGCTTGCTCGACGTTTTTAATGGCGACGTTACAGCGAATCAATACCGCTTTGGGATATGAAGAACAAGATTATCATTGTGCCATTGCAAAGAGTTTTATGGTATCTTGTGATAACGCTCATGCGGTGCATCCAAACCATCCAGAAAAGAGTGATGCAGAGAATTGTGTCTATATGAATCAAGGAATTGTAGTCAAACACAATGCCAACCAAAGCTATACCACAGATGCCATCAGCAATGCAGTATTTTGTGAAATTTGTAAAAAGGCTGGCGTTCCTGTGCAGCATTTCTCAAATCGATCGGATATGCGAGGAGGAAGTACATTAGGAAATTTATCTTCGCAAAAAGTAAGCATGCATACGGTAGATATTGGATTAGCACAGCTGGCGATGCACTCGTCTTATGAAAGTGCTGGAAGCAAAGATGTGCAATATATGGTAGATGCGTTGCGTATGTTTTATCGTTCTAATATTCAAATTCAAGGAAGTGAAAGAATCGATATCGAATAATTGACAATTATTCATGTTTGCGTTATTATTTAACCAAGCTAAGGGAGTAGTCAACATTATCGATTTGATAATGTGATTTAGCCAACAACCTCGAAACTATGTTTCTGGCTTTATCTGAAATGACAAGACTTATCTGTAAGATGATACAGGTAGGTCTTTTTTCTATCTACCGGTATTTCGATAATAAAAAGAACGTGAAAATGGTAGAATAAAAGTAACAAGAAAAAACAGAGTTAAAGATAGGAAAAGGAGGATAATTATGGCGAATGAATATTGGAAAAGCAGCGAAGAAGTAATGCAGGAATTAGGAACGACTCCGACTGGTCTAAATCGAGAAGAAGTGCTCGTTCGACTGGAAAAGGTAGGAAGGAATCAGTTAGAAGAAGGGAAGAAAACGTCACTCTTGGTTCGTTTTTTTAAAGAATTGTGTGATCCGATGGTAATTGTACTATTGGCAGCAGCGACTGTGTCGGCAATCACTGCCATCTATGCAAACGAGTCCTTTACCGATGTATTTATCATTTTAATGGTTGTCGTCGTGAATGCGATTTTAGGCGTTTACCAAGAGAGTAAAGCAGAAAAGGCAATCGAAGCTCTTGCGAAAATGAGTGCCGCCACTTCAAAAGTAATGAGAAATCATATCATGCAAATTGTCAAAAGTGAAGAGTTGGTTCCCGGCGATATTATTTTATTAGAAGCAGGCGATGCGGTTCCTGCTGATGCACGTATCATTGAGTGTGCTTCTTTGAAGGTAGAAGAAGCGGCTTTGAGTGGAGAATCCGTCCCGGTAAGTAAAAAAGCAGAGGTCTTGCACGCAGTGGATGGAAAAGATATTGTGTTAGGCGATCGTAAAAATATGATTTATATGGGAAGCAGTGTGGCTTATGGTAGAGCGAGTGCTGTTGTTTGTGCTACCGGAATGAATACCGAAATGGGAAAGATTGCCAATGCTTTAACACAGGCAAAAGAAGAAGCAACCCCTTTGCAGAAAAAACTGAATCAATTAAGTAAGGTATTAAGTGTCTTGGTATTGGGAATCTGTATTTTTATCTTTGTGGTCGACGTGATGAAAAGTTATCCTAATATTAATGGGGATAGCTTATTATCTACCTTCATGGTTGCGGTTTCATTAGCGGTTGCTGCCATTCCCGAAGGATTAGCTGCGGTAGTAACTGTGGTACTTTCTATGGGTGTCACAAAAATGAGTAAACATAATGCGATCATTCGAAAATTAACTGCGGTGGAAACATTAGGATGTACGCAAATTATTTGCTCCGACAAAACCGGAACATTGACACAGAATAAAATGACGGTTGTAAAGCATTATGGAGAAGATGAAATGCAATTGGCAAAAGCAATGGCATTATGTAGTGATGCACAGCTTGGGGAAGATAAGCAAGCCGTAGGGGAACCAACGGAATGTGCTTTGGTAAACTATGCCAATCAATTAGGATTATCAAAAACCGAATTGTTGAAACAGGCAAAAAGAGTGGGTGAGGCACCTTTTGATTCCATGCGAAAGATGATGAGTACGGTTCATGAAGAAGATGGTACCATAATTCAATATACCAAAGGCGCCGTTGATGAAGTATTAAAGCGTTGTACTCATATTTATAAGAATCATCAAATGGTTGCGATGACAAAAAAAGATAAAGAAGAAATTGAGGCTATCAATAAACAAATGGCAGATGATGCTTTGCGTGTGTTAGGTGCGGCCATGCGCTTTCATGAGCAAATGCCAAGCAGTTGGAATAGCGAAAATCTAGAAAAAGATCTTTGCTTCATTGGTTTATGCGGAATGATTGATCCGATTCGTGAAGAAGTAAAAGATGCGATTGTCGAATGTCAAAGTGCAGGGATCACACCGATTATGATTACCGGAGATCATAAAGATACAGCAATAGCGATTGCGAAATCATTAGGTATCCTTACTTCGGAAAAAGAAGCATTAACAGGGGCGGAATTAAATGATATTTCACAAGAAGAATTAAAGTCAAAAATTACTCAATATCGTGTTTATGCACGTGTCCAGCCAGAACACAAAGTAAGAATCGTAAATGCATGGCGTGCCAATGGAAAAGTAACAGCGATGACAGGAGATGGAGTCAATGATGCCCCTTCCATTAAAAATGCGGATATTGGCGTTGGTATGGGAATCACGGGAACGGATGTTACAAAAAATGTAGCGGATATGGTTTTGGCAGATGATAATTTTGCGACGATTGTCCACGCGGTTGCCGAAGGAAGAAGAATTTACGATAATATACGAAAATCCATCCAATTTTTATTGTCCAGTAATTTAGCAGAAGTGGTAACGATATTCACCGCAACGATGATGAGTTTTACGATATTACGACCAGTGCATTTACTATGGATCAATTTATTGACAGATACTTTCCCTGCCCTTGCTTTAGGAATGGAAGAGGGAGAAAAGGATATTATGCAACGTCCTCCAAGAGATCCAAAGGAAAGTATTTTTGCGCAAGGACTTGGTTGGGATGTTGTGATGCAAGGAATCGTGGTAACGGTATTAACGCTAGCGGCATATTTTATTGGTCATTATATGGAAAGTGGAAATTGGGAAGTGGTCACCAGTGCAGATGGAATGACGATGGCATTCTTAACACTATCCATGGTTGAAATTGCCCATTCCTTTAATCTTAGATCTCGTCGTAAGAGCTTATTTTCTTTACCAAAACAAAATAAGTATTTATGGATGGCTGGTTTCGCATCGTTGTTCTTAACAACAGCCGTTATTTATGTCCCATTCTTAGCGGATGCTTTTGGTTTTGAACATATTTCATTCATGGAATATAGCGTCGCTTTATTATTAGCCATTTCAATTATACCTTGCATGGAAATTGTGAAATTTATTCAACGCAAATTTGAAAAGTAAAAAAAAGTTGCTTTCCTATATTAGTTAGGAAAGCAGCTTTTTTTATAAATGGGATTGGATCATCTGTTCCAATAAAGGATAAGGACGATAGCCAACTTCTTTTTCTACGATTTCTTCATTTTTCAAAACAAATAATGCAGGAATGGAGGAAACACGATATTTCATCGCAAGTGCCTGTTCCTGATCGACATTGACTTTGACCACTTTTACTTTTCCATCATAGGCATCCGCTAATTTTTCTAATACCGGAGCAAGCATTTTACAAGGGCCACACCAATCTGCATAGAAGTCAACTAATACCGTTCCTTCCTTGATGATTGTGTTAAATTCAGTTTCATTTGGATGTAATACTTTTGACATAATCTTTTCCTTCTTTCTCTATTAGTATGGTGTACCATACTCATTTCTACAATTGAATTATAACAGTAGAAAAAAAATACGCAAGAATTTTGCCTAGTACTGAGGTGAAACGATTATTTTTTCTTTTATCTAAGATGAAATTAAGAGGAAAATGGAATCGAATATTTTACTCCTATCGTTTTCTCCTTATCGATAGTGATATCAATTTTTTTAATGGATATTTCGAAATTTATTGAAGAAATAAAATAGCACTCAATTTTAACATATCTTTTTTCTTGTTGTTTTTCCAAGAGTAGTTAGTATATAATGATACAAATACAAAAGGAGGATAATGAAATGAGAGCAGTGCTAAGTGTTATTGGAAAAGATGGGGTTGGTATTTTAGCGAATGTGTCTGCGAAGTGCAAAGAAGTCAATGCGAACATTGTCGATGTGAATCAGACGATCATGCAGGATATGTTTTGTATGATCATGTTGATTGAAATCGATAAACTTGCTTGTGATTATACCGACTTTGTCGATGAAATGGGAAACTATGGGGACTCATTAGGATTAAAGATTCATGTCATGCATGAGGATATCTTTAAATCCATGCACACAATTTAAGGAAAGGAATAGCTATGCTGAATACAAGTAATATATTAGAAACCATCAAGATGATTGATGAAGAATGTCTTGATGTTCGAACAATCACTATGGGAATTTCACTATTGGATTGTGCGGATACGGATATCGATCGTTCTTGTGAAAAAATTTATCGCAAAATTACCGAAAAAGCGAAGGATCTTGTTAAAGTGGGAGAAAGAATTGAAAAGGAATATGGGATTCCTATTATTAATAAACGAATTTCCGTAACTCCTATTTCGATGTTGGTCGGTGTTTCCGGTGGCGATCCTGTGAAATATGCATTAACACTTGAGAAAGCGGCACAAAAAGTGGGTGTCAATTTTATCGGTGGATTTAGTGCGTTAGTGCAAAAAGGATTTAGTGCCGGAGATCGTGAATTGATTGAATCGATTCCTCGTGCTTTAAAAGAAACCGAACATATTTGTGCATCGGTAAATGTGGGTTCTACGAAGGCAGGAATCAACATGGATGCAGTGGAATTAATGGGTCGTATTGTAAAAGAAACTGCGGAATTGACGAAAGAGGAAAACTGTATTGGTGCTGCGAAACTGGTGGTATTCTGTAATGCGGTTGAAGATAACCCATTTATGGCTGGAGCTTTCCATGGAGTGGGAGAACCGGATGTGGAACTTCATGTGGGAGTGAGTGGACCTGGAGTAGTACGAGCGGCTTTATCCAAAGCTCCAAAAGATGCCCCAATGAATGAAATTGCAGATTTAATTAAGAAAACGGCATTTAAAATTACTCGTATGGGACAAATGGTAGGAGCCATCGCTTCGCAGCGTTTAAATGTTCCTTTTGGAATTGTGGATTTGTCTTTAGCGCCAACACCGGCAGTCGGGGACTCGGTTGCTTATATCTTGGAAGAAATGGGATTGGAAACTTGTGGCGCTTATGGAACGACAGCATGTTTAGCAATGCTAAATGATGCGGTTAAAAAGGGTGGCGTTATGGCAAGTTCTTCCGTTGGTGGGTTATCCGGTGCATTTATTCCGGTTAGTGAAGATGCAGGGATGATTGCAGCTACTAGAAATGGCACATTATGTTTGGAAAAACTAGAAGCCATGACAGCCGTATGTTCCGTTGGATTGGATATGATCGTAATTCCTGGTGAGACGACGGCAGAAGTTATTTCAGGGATCATTGCGGATGAAGCTGCCATTGGAATGGTCAATTCAAAAACAACGGCAGTTCGTGTCATCCCGGCGATTGGTTATCAGGCAGGAGAAGAGTTGGAATTTGGTGGTCTATTAGGAAGTGGACCGATCATGGAAATCAATCAAACACCAAATGATGTTATGATTCACCGTGGTGGTAAAATTCCTGCTCCGATTCAAAGTTTAAAGAATTAATAAAAAAAAGATGATTGCATGGACACCATGAAATCATTTTTTTTACGTTGGTTGGGATGAAAAAACAACACGTGCTTGAATACGGTAGATATCACTGACTTCTTCACAGGGAAGTAAATGGGACGTCAATGCACGAAAGTAGTAAGGATAGGTAAGCGTATAGTCTTGATTTTTTATCGAATGATGGACATACTGTAGCATTTCAGGAATCGTTTTTTTCTTTCGTTTGATGAAAATGGTAAGATAGGTACCACCTTCTTCGTAGTAATCATAGGATTCGGATGTAGTTGCTTTACGACATAAAGTCAATGCATCGCGATCCTTTAGAAGAATCACAGTTCCACTATCTCTTGCAGTAATATAATTGACAAATGTGGTATTTAAATGAATCAGTTTCCATGGGGTTGGCTCTATGGTAGTAAAAAAAGGGCAATCACAGCCATGCATTTGATAACATGTTAAATCATAGTTGGTCACATCAAGCATACGTTGTGCCTGTTGCAACTCTTCTTGCTTGGCTTTTAACTTATCAATTTGTTGGTGCAAAATAGTTTGATAGCTAAGAGTATCTTTGATTTGGGAAAGTTCTTTGATTTCCTTTAGTGACATACCGATGGCTTGCATGGCTTTGATCATGCTCATCGCATCAAATTGGGTATAGTGATAGATACGATAACCATTCTTATTTACATGATATGGTTTTAATAAATCAATCTCATCGTAGTAAAATAAAGTTCTTTTTTCCACTTGGCATAATTTTGCAAATTCTGCAGTCGATAATAATTCTTTCATTCCCTTTTCTCCTTGACTATCACGTAACGGGATACTTTACAATGCTTATTATAATGAAAATAAGAGGAGATGAAAAGTATGAATTTAGCGAGTGGTAAGGTAAAAAAGACATTACTATGGTTTGCGCTACCGTTAATTGTATCACTGCTTTGTGAACAACTTTATAATATTGTAGATACGATCATTGTAGGGCGTTTTCTAGGTGTGGATGAATTATCCGCGGTAGGGAACGCAGGAAGTATCATTCAAGTATTGCTGGTCATCTGTGGTGGGATGGAGATGGGCTGTGAGATTGTTTTTGCGAAATATGCAGGACAATGGAAAACGAATGAGTTTATTCAATCGGTGCTGTCAATTCTTTGCTTCTGTACGGTATGTGCAATTACGTTAAGTGGTATGGGACTATTAGGAAAAGAATTGGTCTGTCATGCGATGAATATTCCCGAGGAAATATTACCTTTGCTTTATGAATACTATCAAATTTATGTGGGATGTATTGCGGTAAGTTTTCTTTATGCCGTTGGAAGGGCTGTATTGTTAGCAATGGGAAATTCGAAAACTTGCATGTTTTTAGTACTGTTTACTAGTGGTTTAAATATAGTATTAGATTTGCTTTTGATCTGTGTGTTTACTTTGGGGGTATCGGGAGCGGCAATCGCCACAATCCTTTCCCAAAGTGTTGGTATGGTAGCCGTAGGATTTTTTTTGATCAAGCATACGGGTTACCATTTTCAAGTAGGAATCAATGCAACTTTGTTTATGAAAAAAATGAAAGAAGTGCTTCATATTGCGATACCGAGTATGGTACAGCAGTTTGCGATTACGTTTAGCAGCCTATTGGTAATGGCAGTGGTGAATCCTTTTGGTACACAGATTATCAGTGGCTATATCGCATCCGAGAAAATCATGATGTTTACCTTGATTCCCATTGTTGGATTAAGCATGGCAATCTCTATGTTTGCTTCTGCTAATGAGACACAAATGGGGCGAATCAAAGAAGGTTTTGCGTTTTTGAATCAAATCATGGTCGGATATATAACAGTAGTAGTAGCAATCGTCGTATTTTTTCCCCAATGGATGGTAGCGCCTTTTATTGATGTACAACAAAATGTAGTCGCATTTTCTTTTGCGAGAAACTATTTATCCTGCTCAATCGTGACTTTTTATTTATCTTCTATTAAATATATGAACGAAGGATTGCTGCGTGGTTTTTCTAAAATGAAGCATTTTTTAGTTTCAAATTTATCCGATTTATTTGTGAAAGTTGCATTTGCGATTCTTTTGGTATCCTGGCTTGGTACCCAAGTGTTTTGGATGGCAACCTTGAGTGGACGATTGATTTCGGTCACTATTTCATTATTCCTTTTATTTCGTATGCAATTCTTCTCGTTTCAGAAAAAAGAATAATTTTTCTTTTGTTGATCAAAAAGAAAAAGCCATGGGAATGGCTCTATTTGATATTTCGATAGTAAAAGATAGCAAGCTGAGTGCGATCTCTGACCTGAAGTTTATTCATGAGATCACTGAGATAGTTACGTATGGTTCCTTCGCTTAAAAACAGTTTTTGTGCAATTTCTTTATTGTTAAGACCGTCGGCGACACACTCTAACAGTTCCATCTCTTTTTCGCTTAAATCGTAAAAAGTGGCTGCCTTTTTTGCGACAAAATAGGTGGGAAGTTTTGAGGTTACTTCACTGGTAAAAATGGATTGATTGGCATAAACCGTCTTTAAACTAGGGACAATACTTTCGAAATCTTGCTTTAATAAGTATCCTTTGGCTCCCATTTTAAGGGCTTTAATGATGTATTCGTCATCAAGAAAAGTCGTTAGATAGAGAATTTTTGCTTTTGGATCGTCTTTTAAAATCGCTTCACCAGCTTCTAATCCACTCATTTCATCCATTCGAATGTCCATTAATACGATGTCAGGGCGATATTGTTGATAGAGAGAAACGGCTTCCTTTCCATTTTTTCCTAGTGCTTTTACTTGGATATCACTATTGGCTTCAATGATTGTTTTTAACGAGGTACTAACAAGGTAGTCATCATCAATAATGATAATTTTCATTTTCTTCCTCTCCTCTCTTTGGAATGGTGATAAATAATTTTAATCCGTGTTCGTCACTGATTCGAATGATGCCTTGATGTTGATAAACACGACCCTGCATATTTTTTAACCCCATTCCTTCTTGGATATGAATATTGGTTCCATTGTCGTGGACGATAAACTGGTAAAATTGTGCATTTTCAACCAGAGATACTTGAACGAATGTGGCATTGGAATGTTTGATGATGTTGTTCAATGCCTCTTTTAAAATATTGAGAAAACAGTATTTTAATTTCATGTCCATGAGATTGGTACAGTGATAGTGCAAAGTAATAGGGCAAAAAGTAAATTGAGAAATAATATTCTGAAATTCTTTTTCTAAATCTAAACGATCGGCATGTAGGTCATGCACGCTAGTACGAATGCTGTTCATTCCCGCACTTAGCGTATTCTTCATATTGATCAAAGGTTGTTTTAGTTTCTCATCTTTATTGATTGCAATCATAGCACCAATCTGCAATAAGGAACTGGATAGGTTATGTCCAACGCTATCATGAATTTCTCTTGCGATTCGATTTCTCTCTTCGCTTATTGCAAGCTGGATCTCATAATCTTGTCGTTCTAATTGTTCTTTCAATTTGGCTTCTTGTAACATTTTTAATTCTTCACTGTCATCTTTGATGCGACGATTGTTCTCTTGTAATAATAGAATTTGCTTTGTTTTGTTTTTCATCAAATAGGAAATACCACTGATTCCAATGATCATTGCGAGATTAAATGAATGATTTTGAAAGGAAAGCAGCAATGGAATGAAAAAAGCGAAGAATGTAATGTCTTCCTCTTTTGGGAAATCATAGAAAAGCAAAGGAAGAAAGAACAAAACATCGGGAAAAAAGAAACTGAAAAGAAAGTGGAGGAAAAGAATGAACCACCGCAAATAAGGAAATTCAAAATAGCTATTCGCACAAGATGTGATACAACTGATCAAAATAAAAAGAATATTATAGAAATTGAACTGGTATTGGATGTAACAAAACGAACACACCAAAAGCAGTAATAGTTTATCCAATAGTACGAGCATTGTTTTCTCCTTCGTTATTATCATACCATAACCGTGAAAAAAAGGAAAAAATGATAGGGAAATATGGCTCGTGTCATACAAAAATATGACAATTGTCAAAAGGGTTATGATGGGGCACACTGCCAAAAATAATTTCCTTATTCTATAATAAAATCGTACAGTAAGGAGGATGATGAAATGATTATCGAAGTAGAAAATCTTGTCAAACGCTATGGGGATGTACTAGCTTTAAATCATTTTAATCTACAGGTAGAAAAAGGAGAGATTTTAGGGCTTTTAGGTCCCAATGGAAGTGGAAAGTCAACCAGTATCAATTGTATGCTTTCCCTATTGAATTATGAAAAAGGAGAGATTAAATTATTTGGTGTACCGATGCGTCCGGATGCTTATGAAGTGAAGAAAAAAATTGGAGTTGTGATGCAGGATGTTGCGGTATTTGATGAACTTACCGTCTATGAGAATATCGATTATTTCTGCTCACTTTATATTCGTGATAAAAGACAGCGTAAAGAAATGGTAGAAGCAGCGATTTCTTTAGTTGGTTTAGAAGATTATAAAAAGATGCGTCCGAAAAAATTGAGTGGTGGATTGTTACGAAGATTAAATATCGCATGTGGAATTGCTCATCAACCAGAATTGATCTTCTTGGATGAACCAACGGTTGCGGTCGATCCACAATCAAGAAATCGAATTTTAGAAAATATCAAACAGTTAAATGCACAAGGGGCTACGATTGTTTATACGACCCATTATATGGAGGAAGTCGAACAACTTTGCAATCGTATCGTCATCATGGATGAAGGAAAGATCATTGCGATGGGAACCAAAGAACAATTAAAGGCGATGATTCAAACACAGGAAAAGATTACCTTTGAAATTCCTGATTTAGATATTTCTATATTAGAAGAATTAAATCGATTCTCTAGTATTGTCAAAGTGAATTATTTGGCACCATTGTTAGAAATACAAGTCAATCGCAGCAAAGATATTTTAGTGGATTTATTGGACTTCTTTTCTCAGCGAAACGTAGAATTCCATAAGGTATATAGTGAAAAACCTTCGTTGAATGATGTATTTTTAGAAATCACTGGAAAGAAATTGAGGGATTAGTATGGGAACCATTGTGTGGTATCGTTTCAAGAGTTTTTTTAAAAATAGAACATTAATGTTTTGGACTTTGCTATTTCCTGTCGTATTAACGACGATCTTCTACTTTGTATTTTCCGATATGCAATTTTATACGACAGTAGATGTTGTTCCTGTGGCAGTGGTTGATCAAGGCAATGAACGCTTTGGAAAAATGATTGATGAGCTCGCAAACCCTAAGAAAGATTACTATTTGCTCGATGCAAAAACAATGTCGCTTTCCAAGGCACGAAAGGCATTGGATGAGGGAAAGGTAAAAGCGGTAATTATATTGTCAGACACTCCGAAAATGGAATGTATCTCTATGGATTATGATACGACGATTGTGAAAACCGTATTGAATACTTATCAAAGAATATATGCACAAGCGGAACATATCGCAAAAGACAATCCTTCCCAGTTGGCTCAGTTTGTAAAAAATGATGTCACTCACGCCGATATGAATGTGGAGATAGTAAAGACGGGAAGTGCAGATAAAGAGGAAAATGTTATCTATTTCTACAGTGCTTTAGCTTTAATGTGTATGTATGGTGGTTTATGGGGAAATAAGATTGCGAATGATATTCAAGCCGATCAAAGCCATGTTGCAGCAAGGATGAACGTTGCGCCAATCGCAAAACGAAACTTTTTATTGATTGATTTTATGCTAGGTTTTTTGATCATGGCAGTGGAAATGGGACTTTTACTATTGTATATGATTCTAATTCTAGGGGTTAGTTTTGGCAGTCAATTAGGATTGGTAGTCTTGGTTTGCTTTGGTGGTATTTTCTTAATGCTGAGCGTTGGTATATTGATTGGGTCGACCCATTTGTCATGGAGCACAAAAGTTGGCTTAATTAGTGGATTCTCAACGATTATGAACACGTTTGCTGGAATGGTAGGAAATGCCGTTCCATACTATGTCGATCATTATTTACCAATCATGCGCTATATCAATCCAGGATCGCTTTTGACTCGCAGTTTTTCGATTCTATATTATTATGAGAATATCCAACCTGTTTATTTGAATATTGCTATTCTATTTGGGGCAGGAGCTGTGTTGTTTTTGTTGCTGTATCGCAAGATAAGGAGGGAATCTTATGCAAGTATTTAAACTATTGTTTCATTTGTTAAAAGAAAATAAAGTAACCATCTTTATCTATTTTATGGTGACGTTTCTGTGTGCCGTTGTTTTTGTCAAAACGCAAACAATGAGCTTGTCATCACAAAGTGAAGCCACACCGGATATTGCTATTTTTTCACAATGTGATGGGGAATATGCGAAAGGTTTGATGGCTTATCTTGATGCGAAATGTACGATTAATGACATCCGTGAGGATCAGGTTGAGGATGCGATGTTTTATCATCAAATCAATTATATTTTATATTTAGATGAGAATTTTGATGAACAATTAGAAAAACAGCAAACACTGGATTTAAAAGTAAAACGGGTCAATGATTCTGCTTCTTCTTATCTAGCGGCGCAATATGTATCGGATTATGTCGCAACATTACAAAATAATATTGCTTATGGAAAGCAAGTTGATAAAGCGGCTATTGTCAAACAGACGTTAGAAGATCTTGATCATGATATCGCAACTTCATTAAAAAATACCACTTATAAGGAAGAAATCAATTTCTATTTCAATATGTTAGGCTATACATTTTATTCTTGTATGATTGGTTGTGTTGGTTATGCGATGATCGTAATGAATCAAATTGGAATTCGACGTCGCACCATTGTTTCACCAATGAAAAACTTAAATATGAATTTGCAATTACTCTTTGGTTATATTGTGTTTGCTTTGTTTTTAGGAATCGTAGCATGGGGATTAGGATGGTTATTATTCCCGGTTGGAATGCAGGAATCCTTTGCTCCTTACATGGTATTAAATCTGTTTGTATCGTTGGTTCCTTCCCTTGGCATGGCTTATCTGTTTGGAACGATCATTCATTCCTTAGAGCTTCTTTCCGGATTGTCGAATGTTTTCTGTTTGGTTATGGCATTTTTAGGAGGAACGTTTGTGCAACAGAGTTTATTAAGTGATGCCATTTTAAAAGTTGGTAGCTTTACCCCAAATTACTGGTTTGTGAAAGCGAACGATGCTCTTTATCAAATTCAAAGCTTTCAATGGGAAAACTTGCAGCCTATTTTTTCCTATATGGGAATACAGATATTATTTGGTGTCGTCTTTGTATTGATTGCGATGCTGTATTCGAAACAGAAACGAAAGAATGTGGTTTAATATGGAATGGTTTAATGTTTATGGAGCATTGTTTGTGATTGGACTGATGTTGCCCAATATCATGTATTTCTCAATGCAAAAAGAAAGCGAAAAAATGGTAGTAGAGGAAATTCAAAGTTTGAAACTAATGGAACAAATAGCTCGTTTTGGCTGTATCATATTCATGATGATGGCGGTGAACGGTGTGTGTCGAGGATTTTATTTTCCCTATTCACTCGCTATCTATATCATTGGTAATTTAGTGCTTTTATTGCTTTATTGGCTGTGTTGGTTGGGATTATGGAAGCATCCATCGCTCTATCATAAAATGGCACTTGCGATATTACCTTCTTTGCTGTTCTTGTTTAGTTCACTTATTCGAGGTGATTCCCTATTATTTATTTCTGCCATTCTTTTTGCCTATGCACACATTCGAATCACTTACCAAAATGGAAGAAAGGAGCAAGAACAAAGATGATGGCATTGATTTGCGCTGCTTGGCCTTGGCTTGTTATGGGTATTTCACTGGCTGTTGTCGCTGTAAATGCGAATGAAAGTGAGACGACATCTTCTTATTACGATATTGGAATGTTGCTGGGGGTTGCTTGGGGAATTGCATTTGCTAATGTACTATCCATTTCTCTTGGAATGGGAGCATCCTTTGGGATGTTTGTTGGATTTGTTTTGGGTAGTAGGTGGAAAAAAGAAAAATCATAGAAGGATTGGATAAAAAAGTAAGAATCTTTAACACATAAAAATTCTTACTTTTTTTTGTGCTCGGCACGTATAATAACTAGGCGGTGAAAGTTCGCTACCGGCTTGGCAGTAGAAACTGTTAGCCGAAAACAAGAGTGGCAAACCGGAAGAAATTAGGTATGTCGGAATGGCAGGCTTACCGTACAAGTTGGTGCATTCAATATGGTTGAACCACCGTGTACCAAACGGTACGCACAATGGTGTGAGAGGTCGGCTACGCAACGAATGGTCAGCCTTCTACTCGATCAGGTAAGTATCATTCATGACCAATATCTCCCGATGATTCAAAATAATGTTAACAGAACAGAAACGAAAATAGCAGACGAATGTCTTAGTTTAGCTGTAGTCATGATTTTCACACGATCGATTTAATATATCTAGGAACTCCTTTCTTTTGTATATTTTAAAAATTTAAAATAGAAAAGTATATCCCCATATTCTCACCACTCTCATTATTTAAAACAAAACTTCTATTATTAAATAGGATATTTTCAATTATCTATTAGCTTCTTTTATTAAAAACGATAAACTTAATTAACAATGAGCTTTTTGATATAATAATAAATATAGTTAATAAAAAAATCGGTTGGACACTTTTAAATAAGGTGTTATCCAATGTGTCGAAAAAAACCTTGCTTTAGCAATCGCATAGAATAAGCATGAAGAAATGAATTTTGGAATACAATGATAATACGATGGCAAGGAGGGAGGGAGTTTATAGTATGAGTGATAAAATGAATACGTATAGTGGAAAAAGAATTGATCCTTTGCATCTAAGAGAAGAAGATATTAAGCAAGAAGATATCGCGCATTCATTAAGTTTATTGAGTCGAGGGGGAGGTCATATTCGCTATTTTTATTCGGTTGCCCAACACAGTATCAATTGTGCAAAAGAAGCTGTGGCAAGGGGGTATAGCGATCGAGTCATTCTAGGTTGTTTATTTCATGATGCAAGTGAAGCCTATATCTCGGATATCATTCGTCCAGTCAAAAAGCATCTTATTAATTATCTAGAAATCGAAGCTAACATCATGAATGTGATTTGGAAATCCTTAGGATTAGAAGATTTATCAATGGAGGAAATCAATCAGATCAAAGCGATTGATGATATTCTTTTAGAAAATGAATTAGCGGTTATGATGAATGGAATGTATGAAAGTAAAACGATGTTGGTAGCTAGAGATATTAATTTTGTCTATGCTCAGATGCCACAAGTAGAACGTGAATTTTTACAGCTAGCAAAAAAATACAGGCATCATTAGAAGGATACAAGAACGGTGTCATCCCATCCTTTCAAATTCTATTCTTTTGCTTTTTTTACCCTCTTTTCCATGATAGAATGAAGAAAAATGGAGGGATACGATGAATTTGATATTTGATGTAGATGATACGCTTTATGATATGACACAACCCTTTCAAAGAGCCTATCAAAAGCTGTGGAAAGATAAATATGAAGTCGATGTTGCCGCTTTGTTTCGTGTGAGTCGTGAATACAGTAATGCGATATTTGATAAAGTGGTCAATAAGGAAATCAGTGTTGATGAGTCCGGTGTCTATCGTATGAAGATGGCAATGAAGGATTTTGGTTATAACATTAGCGAAGAAGAAGCTTTGATGTTTCAGTTGAACTATCGTCATTTCCAATCGGATATTGTTTTATCAAAAACGATGAAGCAGCTTTTGAATTATTGCGTTGCGAATGAAATCAGGTTGGGGGTATTAACAAATGGGGTGAGTGAACATCAACATAAAAAAATCAATGGTCTTGGTTTGCAACGATGGATGAAAGAAGAAGAAATGTTTGTTTCCGATGACATTGGTTTTTCAAAACCAGATGTAAGAGCCTTTCAACGGATCGAGAAAGCGATGAACTTAAATAAAGAAGATACTTGGTATGTCGGGGATTCGATTGAACATGATATCTGTGGCGCAAAAGGAGCTGGTTGGCATACCATTTGGCTAGATCGCAGAGGCAATCAATTAAAGGAGAGCGACCCTAAGCCGGAGATTATTGTGCCAACGGAAGAAGAACTGTTTTCTTCGATTATACAATTGGTTGAGAAAAGAAAAGGATAATCGAAGAAAAGCGATTTTTGCTTGGCGATGCTTATTTCTTTTGTCAACGCGTAGGATTCTTTGGAAAAGAAAAAGCCTGTGAGGATAGTAGGATCTTTACAGGTTTTTCTTTCCTGAATTCGATTTCAGCGTTTGTGCGTTTTATGGGGATAAAATAAGCAAGAAAATAATGCGTTTAGGAAGGAAATAGGCTATAATAGTAAAAGTTAAAAATGAGGTGATGCGAGTGATCAATTTAATCACATCCTGTTATCAGGTAAGCGATATAGAAAAATTGAAGGATGCGGGGGCAGGCAGTGTTATATTAGGAATGCCTTTTTTCAGCGTACGATCGACTTCTCATTTTACGAAAGAAGAATTGAAAGAAGCGGTAGCCTTATGTCATCAACTCAATATGAATGCTTATGTGCTGGTAAATCGTTTTTTTGTGGAAGAAGAGCTAGCACAATTGCATGAAGTGATGTTATTTTTAAAATCATTGTGCGTGGATGGCATCTATTTTACCGATATGGGTGTTTTTTATGAAGCACAGGAATTACAAATGGAGCATTTGATGATTTATAATCCCGATACGATATTGACCAACTCTTGTGATGTTAATGCGTATCTTTCTCTAGGAATGAAAATGTGTACGTTAGCGAAAGAAATTACATTAGAAGAAATCTTGTGTATTGCGAAGCAGGTACAAGGAGAAATGGAGATCATTGTTCATGGAAGACTGAATATGATGCATTCCAAACGCAACTTGTTAACCAATTATATGCAATTTTTGAACAAAGATAAAAGTGTAAAAGATCGTTATGATTTGTATTTGATGGAAGAAAATCGAGAGGAACACATGCCGATCGTTGAAGATGAGCATGGAACGCATGTGTTTACTGGTTTTACCTTATGTAGTTTGGAAGAGGTGGAAGATTTGGTACAATCCGGAATTCATCATTTAAGGATTGAAGGAATGTGGGCAACCATTACGCAATTATGTGAAGTTGTAATGGATTATCGAAAGGTGATCGAGAATCCCGAAAGGGGTAGAGCGATGTTTCAGAAATATGAAAAAAAATACCCAGAGCAAAATATTACGAAAGGATTCTTGTATAAGAAGACAGGATTGTTAAAATGAGCAGAAAAATAGAACTTTTAGCACCGGCAGGAGATTTGGAACGTTTAAAGCAAGCCATTCGCTATGGGGCAGATGCGGTGTATCTGGGGGGAAAACGTTTTTCTTTACGTTCTCGTGCGAGTAATTTCGATATCAAAGATATTGCAGAAGGGGTTGCTTTTGCGAAACAATATGGGGCTCATGTCCATGTGACAGTGAATATGTTGCCTCATGAAAATGATTTGGAAGGGTTAAGTGAATATTTGAAGCAACTAGAAGAGGTTGGTGTTACGGCAATCATCGTTGCTAGCTACGCGATCATGAAATTAGCGAAATCGGTGGCACCAAAGCTTGAGGTACATATTAGCACCCAACATTCTTCTACCAATAGTAATGTTATTTCCTTTTGGGAAAAGCAAGGAATGGATCGTGTTGTACTAGCAAGAGAATGTACATTAGAACAAATTAAGGCAACCACAAAGAAAGCGAAGCTTCCGATTGAAGTTTTCATTCATGGTGGTATGTGTATCTCATATTCAGGAAGATGCACGCTTTCTAATAACATGACAACGCGAGACGCGAATCGAGGTGGTTGTGCACAAAGTTGTCGATGGAAGTATCGTTTGTTTGAAAATGATATCCCATTGTATCAAGAGGATCATCTGTTCTCCATGAGTAGCAAGGATCTTTGTGCGTTACGGTATATTCCAGACCTTATAGAAGCTGGAGTTGCAAGCTTAAAAATTGAGGGAAGAATGAAATCACAGTATTATCTAGCGAGTGTCGTTCGTGCCTATCGTAGGTGTATTGATGAATATTATGAAAAAGGCTATGTAAGTGAGACGGTAATGCGTTTCTGTGAGGAAGAATTAGGAAAAGCGGAAAATCGTCGTACCGCATGTGGTTTCTATGAAGGAATGCCAAAAAGTGAAGATCATCTATACGGTGTGAATGGAGCCGGTGTTTCTCAGGAATTCATTGCTTATGTATTAGATTATGAGGAAAGCACTCAAATGGCACTTTTGGAAGTGAGAAATCATTTTAAAAGCGGTGTGGAATGCGAAGCCTTTGGTCCAAAGCTAGAAAATACCAAATTTATTATGGGAGATATCATAAATGAAGAGGGAGAAGTCATGGAGGTGGCTCGTACGCCGATGCAAAAGGTAAAAGTGAAAATGGCTTTTCCTGTTGCGAAACATGATATGATTCGTAAAATAATGAAAGAAAAATTATTTGTTTATTAAGGAGGAAGCAAAGATGAAGTTAAAGAATAGTTTCTTTTATACCATTCGAGAAAATTCAAAAGAAGAAGATAGCACAAGTGGAAATCTATTAGTACGTGCTGGAATGATCAAGAAGAGCAGCAGTGGCATTTATATGATCATGCCAATGGGAAAACGGGTTTTACATAAGATTGAAAATATTGTCAGAGAAGAAATGGATCGCGCGGGAGCACAAGAGCTTTTAATGCCAGCGTTAATTCCGGAAGAAGTATATGAAAAAAGTGGAAGAAGAAAAGCATTTGGAAGCAATATGTTTGCGTTAAAAGACCGTTATGCGAAAAACTATGTATTGGGTCCAACACATGAAGAACTATTTACGATGGCTGCGATGATGAAAGGAAAATCGTATAAAGATTTTCCTTACAATTTATATCAGATTCAAACGAAGTTTCGAGACGAAACAAGACCTCGTTATGGGTTGATTCGTGTTCGTGAATTTATTATGAAGGATGCCTATTCTTTTGATGTGGATGAAGCGGCATTAGAGGACTCCTACCAGAAAATGTTCCATGCTTATAAGCGTATCATGGATCGCTGTCATCTAAATTATAAAATTGTAAAAGCGGATACCGGCGCTATGGGAGGAAGCTTAAGTGAAGAGTTCCAGGCTATTACTCCCATTGGAGAAGATGTAGTAGTTACTTGTGATGATTGTGGATTTGCGAGTAATCTAGAGATTACAGAAGTAGTGGATCAAGGTACGATGAGCGATGAAGTGGAGTTGGAAAAGGAAATCGTAGCAACTCCAAATGCGAAAACAATCGATGAAGTAGCTGCTTTCTTTGGTAAAGATGTCAATGCTTTTGTGAAGACATTGATATATGATGTTGATGGAAAAACGTATGCGTTCCTATTAAAAGGGAATCGAGAATTAAATGAAACGAAAGTGTTGAAATTGTTGAAAGCCAATGAAATCGCGTTGGCTGATTTTGAAACAGTGGAGAAAATCACACATGCGAAAGTGGGATATGCTGGTCCAATTGGTTTAGAGTGTCCAATCATTATGGATCGTGAAGTCAGCAAAATGAAAAATTTTATCGTTGGGGCAAACAAAAGCGATCATCATATTTGTAATGTGAATCTTAACGATTTTGAAGTGGCAATGGTAGCGGATATCGCCCAGGTGCAAGAAGGTGATATTTGTCCGGTTTGTGGAAAACCATTAAAATTCTGTAAAGGAATTGAAGTGGGAAATACCTTCAAATTAGGGACAAAGTATTCGGAAGCATTAGGATTGCAGTATTTGGATCAACAACAAAAATTACACCCAGTTGTGATGGGATGCTATGGTTTTGGATTAGAACGATGTATGGCAAGTATCGTGGAACAGCATAATGATGAAAATGGTATTATTTGGCCAATGAGCGTGGCGCCTTTCCACGTTGGTGTCGTTATTGTCAACACGAAGGATGAAACGCAGGTCACACTTGCGAATGAAATTTATGAAACATTACGTCATTCGGGAATTGAAGTACTATTGGATGATCGTAATGAACGAGTTGGTGTAAAATTCAAGGATATGGAATTGATTGGATTGCCATTACGAATCACGGTAGGGAAACGTGCCGTAGAAAACATGGTCGAATTTAAGGAACGTTGTGGTGACACGCAAGAAGTGCCAGTCACAGATTTGGTTTCTTTGATCAAAGAGAAAATGTAAAAAATATGAAAATGCTTTCAGAAAACCTTTGAAAGAAATTACATTTTGTTCTTTGCAAATATTTCATTTTATTTTATAATTAGACACGGATAAATTTTGATAAAAGAAAGCAGGTAAGAGAATGAAAGAAAAACTTTATTTAACAGATGATGTTGCCATCATTAACTTTGATCAAGCATTCCCTAATACACAGGAAAATTTGGTTGGTTCGAATACGCTATCCAATTTCATGATGAATTACATTGAGTATTTGGAAAGAGATGATAAGGATCTTTATCATTGGATCGTCAATGGTAGAAGTGCAAGAGAAGCAAACAATGCGTTAGGAAGATTATTCCGTCAGTTGATGGTGCTGGGCGTAGATGAAATCGATAGTTACTATCTGAATGACAAAGGTAAGTTGTTGCAGTTTGTAGAAGGACTATATAATTATTGGAAAGGTCACCAGAGATATTCTGTTACAACCACGCGTTTTAGCGGACATTCTTTGACTCCTTTTGTCATCAGTGATTCGCAATTCAATTCCACGTTGCGTTCGGCTTATCGTAAAATTGAGCAGACCATCATGGGGAACAAGAATAAAGTATTCCGTAATCTTCAAGCAGGAACGAATGCGGCAATTGCCTGCTATAAAAATAAAAATTGTAAGTTAAGTGAAAAATATGACGCATTAAAGGATATTTTGTTCATTGAATCCGTCATGTTAAGAACACCAATGATCTTACATCCAAGAAGTAATAAACGTACCGGTATGTTTGAAGAAATCACAGATAACCCAATTACAACTTTCCAGGGCGATGCGAATGAATTCTTCTGTTTCCCTGCAAAAGTTGGACAATTGATGATTTTCATCTATTTCCATCGCGATTTCATGTCCGCTGGAACCTCCATTGCTAACTTGTTTGAATTGGCTAGTCCAGATGAATGTGCAAAAAAACCAGACGGAATTGTGATTTTTGGTAATCCAGATGACAAGAATCAATGTACTTTCCACTTTGATGAGGAAGAAAACGTTTGGGTAGGAAGTGTATCTTATCATGAACGAATTGAATATTTTGGTTATATGAAAAAAATGGTACTGACGGTACACAATGTTGCGATGATGCAAAGAGGATGGTTACCGATCCACGGTGCATTTATCAATGTTACATTAAAGAGCGGTAAGAAAAAAGGAATCATGTTGATGGGGGATTCTGGAGCAGGAAAATCCGAATCAATTGAAGCGTTAAAATCATTAGGAAATGAAGTAATCAAAGATATTGAAGTCGTCTTTGATGATATGGGAACCATTCATGTGGAAGATGGTGTTCCTTATGGACAAGGAACAGAAATCGGAGCATTCATTCGTTTGGATGATTTAGATCCAGGTACGCCTTATCGTGATATGGATCGTTCCATTTTCTTTAATCCAGACTCGTTAAATGCGCGTGTTATTACGCCAGCGGCTCCTTATTCTGTAGTAGCGACAAACCATAAGATTGATTTGTTCTGCTATGCGAATAATTATGATAAAGAAGAAGGAATGCGCCGTATCGATGATATGGAAGAAGCAAAACCAATCTTTATTGAAGGAAAACGTATGGCGAAAGGAACAACGCAGGAAGTTGGTTTATCTACCACTTACTTCGCTAATCCATTTGGACCAATGCAGCAGCAGGAAGTTTGTCAGCCATTAATTGATACCACTTTTGATGTATTACATAAGAATGGTGTTTATATAGGAGAAATCTTCACGCATTTAGGTTTGGATAAAGATAGTCGTGATGGCATTCAAATTGCTGCGCAACAATTATTGGAGTTTATCGAAAAGGAATAAATTTAATATGATGAGGAACGATGCGAAGGAGTGTTTCTATCGTTCCTTAATGTTATTGTTAAATCTAGAGGAAATGGGGATTTGATTCCCCTCTTAAAAAAGGAATTGCTGACCCTTTCATTTGGTTAGCAATTCCTTTTTCTATTGCAAAGCAAAAACGGTTATTTCTTGCCTCCTCTATTCTTGAAAGACGGTGTTTGATTTCCTCTTTCCTGGTTATTTTAGAAAACAAATGCTTCCTATTTTTTTTCGTTATTTCGCGATTTCAATGAAATGTTGCTTGCTCTTACGAAGATGTATTATGATTGGAATGTCTATTGGATACGATGGTAAATAGTAATCGCTCCTTGCGAAACTTTCCTTATTATTTTATCTTTATCTTGGCTACCAATGGGTCTAGGTGATAATTCAAAAAAGTAAGTAGAATGTTTTTGGAGACTTCCTTTTTGTGGTTTGTCTAAGGTATAATAAAAAAGAGAGGATTTATGAAAAAACAAAAGCAAACAATCAAACAAAAAAGAAAAAAAAGAAAGCTTAAGATACATCGATTACTGTTATTGTTACTGTTTATCTTTTTGGTTGTCTATCTCTTGATCGTTGGTTCAATGCAATGTTATCGATTGTTTTTTGGTGGGGCTCGCGTCCTAGAAAAAGGGGATTCTTCCCAAGGAATTGTGGAGAAAATAGAAGCCAATGAAACCAAAAAAATAGTTGTTATTGATGCCGGACATGGGGGCTATGATACCGGAAGTGTGGCGATGGATGGTACTTACGAAAAGGATCTAACTTTACTTGTCGCCTTACAATGTGGCGAGTATTTGAAAAAACAAAGAGATGATGTGATTGTGCTATACACAAGAGAAAATGATGACTACTATTGGACAAGTGATAATCAACAGGATTTGTTTTATCGTGTGAATGTAGCGGTAGAAAATGATGCGGACTTGTTTCTATCCATTCATTTGAATTCCAGTGATGAGAGCGATCAAATTTCCGCTCATGAAACTTGGGTATCGCTCACCAGTTTAGAGAATGAGCGATTTGCGTATCGTGTGGAAGAAGCTTTAGATGCTTTGGGATATAATGAATGTCGAGGCATTCAGGATGAAAGGGAATTCCCTTTGCTTGTCCTTCATTACAATCCAGTGCCAAGTGTATTAGTTGAATTAGGTTATAGCAACAATGCACAGGATCTTGGATATATTAAAAGTAAGGAAGGAAGCCAGGCGATTGCGAAAGCGTTAGGAGATGCTATGCTGGCTACGCTTGATGATCTTTCCTCCTAGCAAAAGGGTGCAATTTGTATCCTGTGAATAAATATAGTATACTAATAAATATACAAATATATGGAGGTAATTCTATGGATATGTATCGTACAGGTTCTTCGGGAACCACTTTTAAAAAGCATATGTTAAAAACTTATACCTGGATGTTTCTTGGGGTGGTAATCACATTTGTAAGTGCCTTTGTAATTGCTAATGTACCAGCAATCATGCTGTTCGCTTATTCTGGAATCATGCCATTGCTATTTATTGTTGCACAATTTGGTGTTGTCATAGCATTAAGTGCACGAATTATGAAAATGAAAGAAGCAACCGCAAAAATTTTGTTTATCGCATACTCTGTTTTAACGGGAATCACGTTCTCCATTCTAGGTTATGCTTATGCTGCTGTTGATATTGCGGCTGCCTTTATTGCGGCAGTTGCTTTTTATGGATGTTTGGTTGTCATTGGGGCAACCACGAAAGCGGATCTAAGCAAGATCGGAACCATTGCGTTTGCAGGATTATTTGGTTTGATTCTATATCAAATCTTTGCCATGATTTTTCACTTTGATGCCAATGTTACATTGATTTCCATTATTGGATTGATCATTTTCTGTGGGATCACAACATGGGATGTACAAAAAGCAAAAGAGCTTTATTTTCGAAATGAAGGAAATGATGCTTTGTTAGCGAATTTAAGCATATATTCCGCATTTGAACTGTATCTTGATTTTATCAATATTTTCCTTTATATCTTGCGAATTCTAGGAAACGCAAAAGATTAGTTAGAAAAAGACACGGGTGTGTCTTTTCTTTTGGTTTCTGCTTATTGTATAATACAACAGAGTAAATGGGGGTATCGTGTTTTGATTCAAGAAATTGGACATCATCAGTTTCATAATCATTATGAAAAAAGAATCATTCGTGAGCAGGATTATCTTTTTATATTTAATGGGAATCAGGTGTTATTAAAAAAGGGAAAACAAAATTATATTCCACGATGGAAAGAGATTGCCATGCAGAGTGTCATAAAAAAGGAACATTGTCAGTTTCTTTTTACCATCGATGAGGAAGCTTTTTTTCTTTATCAAGGAGAACCACTTGAGGAGTGGGATGAATATTTTTATGGGGATAAAGAAAAACTAAGAAAAAACGATGGGTGGGCACGCTATGCCCATGCGGTTGCGTTGCATCTACATCAGTTTTATCAAAGCAATCAATATTGTGGCTATTGTGGGAAAAGAATGCATCATCATCCTCAGCTTAGGGCATTGCAATGCGAATGTGGAAATCTATGTTTTCCTAAGATTTCCCCTGCTATTATTTGTGCAATCATCGATGGCGATCGCATCGTTTTAACCAAATACAATGGTAGAGCATTTAAAGATTATGCCTTAATTGCAGGGTTTTGTGAAATTGGAGAAACACTAGAGGAATGTGTGAAGCGGGAAGTATATGAAGAAGTTGGTCTGAAAATCAAGGATCTATGCTATTTTGGTTCCCAGCCATGGCCGTATTCGCAAAGCATGATGATTGGTTTTTCTGCTCATCTTGATGGGGATGCGACGATTACCAGAGAGGAAGAAGAATTAAGTGAGGCACTTTGGATAAAGCGAGATGAAATTCCAGAATTGTGGCAGCAGGATGGTTTGACACAGCATATCATGAAAGCATTTAAGGAAGGAAAATTAAAGTAGAGAGGAGCAAGAAAATGGAAGTCAAAGAAATGGAGCGTTCGATCATAAAAAAATTTCGAGGAGAGATCTGGTCGCCATTTATGCGTGCTCTTTCTGATTATGATTTGATTCAACCAAACGATGTGATTGCGGTATGTATTTCAGGGGGAAAGGACAGCATGCTGTTGGCAAAATGTTTTCAAATTTTATCACGATTCAGTAAAGTTCCTTTTACCGCCAAATTTTTAGTGATGGATCCAGGGTATAATGATAGAAATCTGCAGAAAATCAAAGATAATGCAGCAATCCTAGGGATTCCGATTACGATTCGTAATACCGAAATATTTGATGTCGTGCATGGAATGGAAAAAAATGCCTGCTATGTATGTGCTAGAATGCGACGTGGTTATTTGTATCGTTTTGCGAAAGAAATGGGTTGTAATAAAATTGCTTTAGGACATCATTTCGATGATGTCATTGAAACCGTGCTATTGAATATCTTTTATGCGGGAGAAATTCGTACGATGATGCCCAAACTGCATTCGGATAATTTTGAAGGAATGGAATTGATTCGTCCTCTTTACAAGGTGAAAGAAAAGAATATTCTTCGTTGGGTAGAGTATTGTGATTTATCCTTTCTGCAATGTGCTTGCCGTTTTACCGAAATCATTGAACAGGAAAAAGGAATCGATAAAAAAACAAGCAAACGAGATGAAGTCAAGCAGTTGATCAAAGAATATCGAAAATTAAATCCAGATGCGGATAATAATATTTTTCGAAGTATGAGTAATGTGAATACCGACAAAGTGATTGCTTATAAAGTGAAGAATGAAAAAATCAGTTTTCTTGATCATTATGAAGAATGGGAAAGAGATGCGGCGCGTCAAACAGACAAAATCATTCCACAAAAGGAATGCGATTGATCGCAAAGCAAATGAGGGGTAAGTCGGAGAATGAAGTAGCTTATCCTAGTCGTGGATAGGTTTGATTTTCGGTAAAAAAAGATAAGGTATATTATAGAATAAGGATAGGGAATGGGAATAATGATATGGTGAAAAAAATTTTGAAAGGAAAATCTATTTTTTTAGAAAAAGCACAACTTGCGACAAAAGCGGATCAACAGGTAGTCATTGACCTTTTGGATACGTTAAAGGCGAACCGTGAACGATGCGTTGGTATGGCGGCGAATATGATTGGTGTGAATAAGGCAATCATTGCAGTGGCAGTAGGACCATTTCAGTTTGTAATGATTAATCCAGTGATTACGAAAAAAAGTGGAAAATACCAAACCGAGGAAGGTTGTCTATCTTTGGAAGGGGTTCGATCTTGCCAAAGATTTGAAAAGATCGAGGTGGATTATCTGAATCAGGATTTTCAACCACAACATGGGAAATACAGTGGTTTTACAGCGCAGATCATTCAACATGAAGTGGATCATTTGAATGGAATCGTGATTTAAAAAAAGAAAAATATTCCTTGTTTATCGTTTTGATTATTGAATAAAAAACACTTACGATGTATCATAATAAGTGAGTGAGAGATAAGGAGGAGTATTATGAAAGTAATCGTTTGTAAAGATTATGCAGAAGTAAGTGCAAAAGCTTATGAAGTAATGAAAGAAGTGGTCACTTCTAAGGAAAAACCGGTATTAGGGTTAGCGACGGGATCAAGTCCAATTGGTTTGTATGAAAACATGATTAAGGGGCACAAGGAAGATGGTATTTCTTATGCGAATGTCGTAACTTTTAATTTAGATGAATACGTAGGAATCGACCGCAATCATGAGCAGAGTTATTATACGTTCATGCATGAAAATCTGTTCCATGGCTTAGATATTAAAGAGGAAAATGTACACGTTCCTTATGGAAGTACAAAGAAGGAATGCGATGAATACGAAGCGGCAATGGAAGGACACCACGTGGATATTCAGGTATTAGGAATTGGTGGAAATGGTCACATTGGATTCAATGAACCGGGGACATCTTTTGAATCAACAACCCACATCGTTGATTTACAGGAAAGAACCATTAGTGATAATGCACGATTCTTTGATGGGGATATGAATAAAGTACCAAAACAGGCAATTACCATGGGAATTGCAACCATCATGAAAGCAGGAAAAATTCTGTTGGTGGCAAATGGCGCTAACAAAGCCGATGCGGTTGCTGGTTTGGTGAATGGACCAATTACGGAAGATTTACCAGCTTCTATTTTACAGAAACATGACGACGTTGTTGTCATTGTTGATGAAGCTGCTGCATCAAAATTGAAATAAGAAATCATAATAAAAAGAGACAAGCGTTTTGTGATATGATGACCTCCCAGCAGACAGTCAATAAAAATAAACTGACTACGGGAGGTTTTTATAATGGGACGAAAGCCAAAATATTCAAAAGAAATAAAAGTAATATAAACTCGTGTGTGGATTTGAAAAAGTTACCTTTAAATTCGCGTGTGGGTTATAGTACAAAAAATAAGGTGGAAATAGAAGTGGAAATATGTAAAGGAGGACGCTTGTCCTCCTTTCATCTATATTTACAAATAAGAAATTTTTAATAAAGGGTAAACACCTTGAATTTAAAAATCAAAGGTGTAAAATAAAATAATAGAATGAAAACCCATTAGTTATAAAGTTGTAACAACCTTTATAATTTGATATTATTTGAGCTTTCTTTTCTTATTTGTAAAAAGAGGAGATGAAGATACATGAAGTTTGAATCTGCTGCTTTAGCTGCACAGAGGTTAAATGTTAGTGTTCGTGCTGTCCAAAAATGGGCAAAAGAAGGAAAGATTCCTGGTGCGAAAAAAGTTGGCCGTGATTGGCATATTCCTATTAATGTGGATATTGAAGATACTATTGATGAAGAAAAAGTGGTTTCATTATATGAGCGTACACCTGTTTCACTATTAAACTGTGCTTATGAAAACGGTACATGTGAAGCATTTATTGATTCTATTGTAGATATTGATGAGAGAAATATAAAACTTGCTGAATATTATTATTATAGTGGTAGAGTGGAAGAAGCATCTTCGATTATGGAACCA
>JBGUVL010000023.1:0-5912 GCA_045134375.1 Breznakia sp.
GGATATAGGTAAAGTGATTGTTATGATTAGGATAGCTGGAAGTTATGGAACTAAGTTTATTTTTCATATGATTGATGGTAATTGTGACATCCTTGTTTCTTTGTTTATTTTTGACGATGAAATCGATCATGATGATCTCGTTATTGGTGCGACGGGTTAGTGGTATCTCAATTGTTGTGTTTTTTTTGGCTTTAACTTGATACGTGTGTTGATTGATTTCATTTATTTGCAAATTTTTATCAATATTTATTATTTCGTTAGGAAGTGTAATCTCTTCTTTGGTAAAGGATGGTGGTACTACGTTTTTGTTTGTTGTTGCGATCGTATTTTGGTACATGGCTATGATGTTAGCAGGATAGGAAAGCTTTTGATGATCTTCCTTTGACAGGATGTTGGTAGAACCATAGAAAATCGGTAGAACATCCGGATTTTCTCGAAGCTGCAAGGCGTCTATGGTTTGTATCGTTTCATAGCCAGCGGCAGGAGTGTTTTTGGTTAATAGATAGCGGCTGCTCATCATTCCTAAAGTGAATAGGTTGGTTGACTCCAAATTTGCAACTCGATTTTTAATTTGAATTGGTTGTTTCATATCATCATAGAGCCATTGATTAAATAATGTATTATTGCACGAAGTATAGGAAGAAAATCGATATTCCTCAGGGACATAGATCCAATTGCTTCTTTGCAAAGGAGCGATAAGATCCGCTGTTCGATATCCATTTTGTTGGATGTTTTCTAGTAGTTTTGTGTTGGCTGGAAGATAACGTTCATCGCATTGCTTTTTTTCTACATAATTCTCTTGTTTGTTGTTACTATAGCAACAAAGAATTGGAAAGACCAACAAGAGTGTAAGCCATCGCTTTTTTTGTTGTTGATGTTGTAGCAGGAGAGCGAAGAGCAGTAATAAAGCATCGATTGCCATCCACATATTGCGATGATAAGCGACAGGAACAAAAAGTAGTAGAATGGAAAAAATTGATATTTTTTTTGATGAATCATATTGTAGAAAATCTGCACATAGGAGTAAGACAAGTGGCAAAAATGCAATGAGTATTTTGCTTCTTGCATACAAAGTTCCATTCAATATCCACCAAATGAGGGGGAGTGAAAATATTAGCAATAGAAAAAGGCTACTTTTACTTTTGGAAGCACCAAATATTTTTTGGAGCAATGCGAGAAAAGCAATCATGGTTAATCCACATCCATAAGGGGAATAGAGGAGGCCTTGAAATGAAACATCAGCTAGGGGCAGTGATGTGATGGCAAATCCTCCATTATCTTTTGTGTTGGATAATAGGACAGCAAGAGTAGGAAGTAATAGAAACATCATCATTAGCACTCCTACGATAATAGCCCACATAAAAGCGAAGGCTTCTTTATGGGATGGATTTTCTTTTTTTTGCCAGAAATAGTAAAAAACAAGGATGATAATACAAGTGGGAGCATAAAAATAACTATGTAAAATGATGAGTGCAACCGAAATGGATAACATGGTGGCTTTCTTTCCTTGAATAAAACGATCCACGCTCTGTAATGCAAGAATTAGAAACGGTAAATAATTGACAAACATGAGCTGTCGGTGGGATTGAAAAAACAAGGAAGAGCAGGCGAACATCAACGTACAGCAAAGGGTGACTTCCATTGTATAGTTTTTGCTTCGTAACCAATGATAAAATAGACAGAGTGTTAGTGAACAAAGAAACAATTGGTAAGAAATTATGATTTTCTCAATTGGGATGGAAGGGAATCGTAGAGCAATCCAAAAATCAGGCCGATATAATCCATAATAGGAAAAGGCGAAGGCGTTGCTGCCACCCATTAAATGAGGAAAAAAATCATTCGTTAATGAATGGTGTTGATAATACTTTCTCATATAGTCAAGCAAAGCAGTATGTTGGGATAACCAATCGGTTTGTGAACCAAAAATAGAATTGTTATCGACTGCGATAAAAGCCATTATCCAAGGAAGAAGTGATAATAGTAAATAAATGAAATATTTCTTTTTTTTCATAAAATCTGTCCTTTCGCGAATCATCATAGCAAACAAATCTAAAAATAATCCCTAAGGAAAAGAAAAGAATTCTTAAAAAAAGATTACAATATTATGTTAAAAGTTAAGATTTCTTAATTTTTTTGTAAGAGATTAAAAGATTATTTTCTGCTATAGTAATAGTAGAAGTAAGGAGGATGTTTGTGAAAAAAATCGTTATTTGTTGGATAGCATTTTTAGTGTCATTCTCAAATCTCTCTTTTTTTTCATGGAAGGGAACGAATTGGATGGATGAAAGTTTATTGTCACTGAAGCAATATCGTCGTTTAATGATAGTTGCACATCCCGATGATGAAACGATATGGGGAGGCGAACATTTGCTGAGGGATTCGTATGTTGTTGTTTGTTTAACCAATGGGGATCATGAAATTCGACGTAATGAATTTATGCAAGTTATGAAAGCAAGTGGAAATTATGGAATTATTTTAAATTATCCTGATAAAAGAAATGGAAGACGAGATGATTGGAGTGATTGCCGACAACAAATACTTAAACAGTTAAAGATGATTATCGATAGCAATCAATGGGAAATCGTAGTCACTCATAATCCGGAAGGGGAGTATGGTCATATACACCATAAGATGACCAATCAAATGGTCACTTCTTTGATGGTGCAGTCAAATCAATTGGAAAACTTGTTTTATTTTGATCGATACAAAAAGAAAAACGAATTATCCAAAAAGGAAAAAAGAATGGAAGAAAAATGGTTCCTCAAAAAGCAAGAATTATGTCAGCTCTATGGTTCACAAGCAAAGGTCATAGAGCGCTTATCCCATCAGTTTCCATATGAAAACTGGGTATCAGCTGTATTATGGAAAAACAAAGAAAATGGATCATAAGATGAAAAAATGGCAATGGAAAAAAGTAAACGAGGAAAAAGGAGACGATTATGGGGAGTAAAATACTAGTGGTAGATGATCATGAAGAAATAAGGGAAATTGTAAATGTACTTTTGAGTAGTGAGGGATATACGATTATTGAAGCAAAAGATGGAATGGAGGCTTTGATGAAAGTGCATGAGCACCCCGATCTGGATCTTGTTATTTTAGATATAATGATGCCTAAAATGGATGGTTATCACACTTGTGTTAAGATACGAGAGCAGAGTAATGTTCCTATTCTTTTTTTGAGTGCGAAAGGCATGGATGGGGACAAAACGTTAGGATTTTCTAGTGGTGGTGATGATTATTTGAGTAAGCCATTTTCCTATAATGAATTAACAGGAAGGGTTAAGGCGTTGCTTCGGCGTTATCAAGTTTATTTGGGAAAAAAAGAGATTCGACAGGAACAATCGAAACAGCAAGTAATCCAATGCAAAGCAATCGTTTTGGATGAAGTGGAGGAAAAAGTTCTTGTGGAAGGAGAGGAAATTTCACTTACGGATCTGGAATTTCAAATCTTACAATTACTGATGCGGCATCCTCATCAAGTGTTTTCGGTACAGCATTTGTATGAAACTATTTGGAAAGAAACGTATTACTATGGTTGTGAAAATACGGTAATGGTACATATTCGTAATTTGCGAAAGAAAATTGAAAAGGATGCGGCCAAGCCAAGATATATTCGTAATGTTTGGGGGAAGGGGTATCGTTTTGATTAAAAAAAGGAAAAGAACCGCTCTTTTCTTTCGCATTTTTATATCATTTTTTGTGGGTTTTATTGCATTTTTGGAAATCTATGGGCAAAGCTATTCTTATTTAAATCAATTAAGAGCGAACGATGGTTTTTCTTATGATATTGAGAGTGGTAATATCAGCAATGATCGAAATCAGTATGATGTTATGTTTTATGAGCGTACGGAGGAGTATGAATCACTAGAAACCAAGATCAATAAGGAATTACAAGCGTTGGAAAAAGAAAATAAGTCAATGGAAGAAGTTCGTGACTTCATCAATAACAAATTGCAAGATGCTGGTACGATTTATTACGATATTTTAGATACCAAGAAATATCAGGAATTTTATCCTTACCGTGCCTATAGTGGAGAAGAATTTAGTGAGTATGTATTTTCATTCAATTATTACTATTTAAATTGTTATGGTACGGTTAGTGTATTTCCGCGATTCGATGGCTTTTTGAAGAAATGGGTATTATTTTCTTTGCTGGTAGGAGGTGGAATTGCTCTTCTTACCTTTTTGGCAATGTCTATTCTGTGGCAATGGTGGAATAAAAAAGAGGATGTTTTTCTCGCTTGGTTAGGAAAACGAAAACCATTTCATTCTTTTCCAGCTACGTTGGTGATTGTTAATTTACTTTCTTTGGTTTTAGCGAGTATTTTATTTTTGTCATTGTATCATCAACGGAATCATTTCTTTTTGTTGGCTAACACTTTTCTAGTTAAAGATATTGATGTTGCGAGTGTATGTGACAAGATCCAAGAGCAGGTGAAAGAGTTGCGTTTGGATGTCGCAAATGAAAAAAAGATAAATCGTATTTTAAAAGAACAGATTCCTCATCAAGGTGAGGTTGAATTATATTTATATCGTCAACAGGATGGTGTACTTTATACGATAAGCACATGGAATGTCAATTTACAAATTGGTAATTTTTTAGGAATTCGCACAAGTGCTACCACAACGCCGATTCTTTATCATCAGATGTTGCATTTTGACGATCAAGACGGGGAATTGGTTTTCTATTATTATCCATTAACTACTTATGTCATACCGTTAATTATATTTTTTCTCTTATCTGCTTTGTTGTTCTATTTTATGTTGGTACTCTCTTTTATTCGTTTAAAAGTGGATGAATTAATTGTTATGAAAGAGGAGATTTCTCGCATGGCAGCAGGAGATTTAACACATGGATGGAAAACCAATGGCAATGATGAATTGGCACAATTATCTTATCATATCAATGCGATGCGTTTGTCTTTGTTATCCAATATGGAAAATGAGCGAGCGGCTAGGCAAGCTAATCAAGAATTGATTTCGTCAATGTCGCATGATTTAAGGACGCCTTTGACTACGTTACAAGGGTATTTAGAAATTATTCAAATGGAAAAAGTAGGGGTGGACAAACAGAAAGAATATCTTCAAAGAGCAATCCGAAAAATGGATGAGATCAAAGAGTTGTCCAATCGTATGTTTGAATATGCGCAGGTGTATGGCTTAGAAGAAGAATGGACAAAAGAAGTGATTGTTTTATTAGAATTAAATCAAATGATTCAAAATCATGTGGATTATCTTCGTTTGCAAGGTTTTTTAGTTAATGAAATGGAAGAGAGAGGACCAAAAAATAATGCTGCGATCTTGGGTTCTAAAGTGATGATGAAACGAATCTTTAATAATCTTTTCTCCAATGTACAGAAATATGCAAATTCGAATCAAATGGTTGTGGTACAGAGTGCTGTTGTGAAAGGAAAATGGGAATTTCACCTCCATAATTCAATTAAAAAAATTACTAATCCGGTAGAAAAGAATGGCATTGGATTAAAAAGCGTCCAACGAATGGTGAGTGCGCATCAGGGGGAATGCTATGTAACTAGTGATGGAGAGCAGTTTATGGTTGTGATTACAATCGAATTGACAGACGTTGATGCAAGCCGTTCGATAAAGAAATGAAAAAACTGAAATAAAATAATGGAATTGTCTTATTTTAAAGAATTTTTAAGCGCAAAAAAGACATGGATAAAAACAAATAAAAACCATGTCTTTTTTGAGTAAATTGGTTTACAGAAGCTAAGAAATCAAGTAGAATACAAAACGAGGTATGAAAAATGGATGATTTTTATCAAGAATTGATTTGTAATATAAAAAAGAATATGGAAGAAAACCGTTGGGAAGAAGCCATGCGTCTTTTGGAAGAAGAGTTTTCTATGCCGTATATTCCAAAGCAGGAGGAAGAGGTTCTAATCGATTTG
>JBGUVL010000024.1:0-53149 GCA_045134375.1 Breznakia sp.
TTCTGAAAGACTTATATTCTTTTTATTACATAATTCTTTAATCATATCGGATGTCTTCATCATAATCCTCCATGTCTAAAACGCACCACAATTTATTATATTATAAACCATTTGGTTGATGATTTCAATCCTAGCATTTCTTCACTCTGTAAATTTTCTATGAACGGCAAAAACACCCTGCATTGCTGCAAGGTGTCCGTATTATGTTCCGTATTCAATTATGTACTTTAGTCAACAAGACTACGCTCTCCACGTGAAAACTATTTGGAAACATATCCACTGGTTGTATTGTTTTTGTAAGATATCCCAAGCTCTCTAATTGTTTTAAATCTCTAGCTAAAGTAGCAGGATTACAAGAGACATAAACGATTCTTTCCGGTGCCATCTTTACAATACTTTCTAGTGTGATGCTATCACATCCCTTTCTAGGAGGATCAACGACAACAACATCAGCTTTCATTCCTTGTGCAACCATTTTACTCGCATAGCTAGCAGCATCACTGCAAACAAACTCAGCATTTTTGATATTATTTAACAAAGCATTTTTCTTTGCATTGGCTATCGCAGCCGCAACAATTTCAATACCAATCACTTTTTTTGCGGATCTTGCTAAAAAGAGCGAAATCGTCCCAACTCCACAATACAAGTCAATTACAGTATCTTCTTTTCCGATTTGAGCAAAATCTAATACTTTTTTATATAATACTTCTGTCTGCAAAGGATTTACTTGATAAAAAGAACGAGAAGCTATGGTAAATTTTAAACCATCCAGTTCATCCGTTATCGCATTATCTCCAAATAAAACATGTTCTTCATCCCCTAAAATCACATTATCTTTCCTTTTGTTAACGTTTAAAACAATACTTTTAATTTGAGGGAAAGATGCAATCAGTTCGTTAACGATGCGATTGAATCCCACTATCTTTCGTTTTCGAACAATAAATACAACCATAACTTCATCTGTTTTGATCGCATGTTTTACTAACAAATGACGAAAAATGGATTCGGGTTGATATTTTATGAAAAGTGTTTTTACTTTTTGCATGATTTCATTGATTAATCCACTTTGAATCCTGCACTCATCCATAGCAATAATATCATTACTGTGGATGCGATAAAATCCCATCTTAACTTCCTCTTCCATTGTAATAGGAAATTGTGCTTTATTGCGATAATTTTTTGTTTTATCGCATCCTATTACCGGCAATACAGACGTCTTTAATTTTCCAATTTTCGCTATGTTATTTTGTACTAGACCATGTTTAAAGGATAATTGTTCATCATAACTCATATGCTGAATTTGACAACCACCACATCTTCCATAATAGGAACAAAAAGGCTGTCTACGATGTTTTGAAGATTCTAATATCTCCAAACACTTTCCATAGCCATAGGAAGATTTCATTTTCAACACCAAAAAGCGAACAGTTTCTCCCTTTATGACATTTTTTATAAAAAATGGAAACCCTTCTGATTTTACTATTCCTTCTCCTTCGTGTGTATAATCAACACACACACCTGTTAAAATATCATTTTTTTTCATTATCTTCTCCTAAAAAAAGGGCATGTGCCCTTTTTTCACTTCATTACTGCATTTGTGATACGATTTCATCATTTCGAGGTGTCGTTGGCCAATCAATACCTTTCTCTTCTTCGGAAGCGTTTTTGTGCACCACACACCAAAGCTGGGCAGTCGGTGTCGATTCATCAGGAATCAAATTGTATACATTGATTTCCAAATCATACATCTTGCAATCTTCTTTATTTGTGAAATACGTTGTAATTGGTAATAAGGCATCGACTTGTGCATAAACATCATTCGCAATCGCTTCGATAGAAGCAGCATCTAATACATCATTAGTATCAATGTTGATACGTAAAGTAGCACTAATCAGGTTCACTTCAATTTGATCTACATTGCCATATTGAAGCACTTGTTTTAAAGCATCCAAATCTTTTTCTTCGATTTTTGGATCTAAAGCATGATCAAAGCGACTTCCTTCTACAGGTTCTCCACTTTTTTCCATGGATGTTAAGAGAACAATAGCCAATATCAGCATAGGAATTGCAACGATCAAAATAGTAGCACGCAAAAGCCAGTTTGGTCTTCCTTTTGTTTTCTGTTTTTTGATTTCTACTGTCTCTTTTTCCTGTTTTTTTCTTTTCAATGCCATAAACTCAACTCCTATCTATTATGATACTAGATTTCATAATAAATTGCTATCTTTTCTTTAATTCTTCCACAATCATTTTATTGGTCATAGCTGGGTTTGCTTGCCCTTTGCTCATTTTCATGACTTGGCCTACTAAGAATCCAACAGCACGGTCTTTTCCATTTTTATAGTCAACAATCGACTGAGGATTGGCCTCTAAAACAGCGGTTACCATTTCTAGAATAGCAGAACTATCACTCATCTGTTTCATACCTTTTTCTTCTACGACGGTTTTAGGATCTTTCCCTTTCATCATTTCTTCAAACACCACTTTTGCTTGTTTTCCAGAAATTTCACCTTTTTTGATCATTGCTAACATTTCAGCCAAATGCGTAGGTTGTAAAGGATTATCGACTAACTTAATATTGTTCTTATTCAAATAAGCAACCATTTCAACCATGACCCAGTTTGCTGCTGCTTTATATTCTTTTGTATGAGCAACAACTAAATCATAGTAGTCACTTAACTCTTTACTAGAAACAAGTTGTTCTGCGTCTTCTTCTTTTAAACCATATTGATTCCGATATTTTTCTTTTCTCTGTTTTGGTAATTCCGGCAAGGTATCAATAATTTGTTGAATCCATTTTTCCTCTAATCGAATTGGAAAAATATTAGGTTCTGGGAAATATTTATAATCCACTGCTCCTTCTTTTTTACGCATTAAAACAGTAGTTCTGGTTGCTTCATCAAAACGACGAGTAGCTTGTTCAACTTCCTTCCCCTCCGCTAACAATTTAGCTTGACGTTCCACTTCATAATCGATTGCTTTTTGAACATTAGAAATGGAATTTAAGTTTTTAATCTCTGTTTTTACACCAAAAGTAGTACTACCAAAAGGACGTATGGAAACATTGACATCACAACGCATGCTTCCTTCTTCCATTTTACAATCACTAACCCCTAAATAGTAAAGAATATTACGGATTGCTTCTACATAAGCGGCTGCTTCTTCCCCATTTCGCATATCCGGTTCTGTTACAATTTCCACAAGTGGTGTGCCTGCACGGTTAAAATCAATCAAGCTTCCCCCATAAGTATGAAACTGTTTCGCCGTATCCTCTTCCATGTGAATACGATTAATACGAATCTGTTTTTCACCTTGACTTGTTGCAATGGTTACATATCCATTTTTCCCAATTGGATAAAACTGCTGCGTAATTTGAAAACCTTTTGGCAAATCCGAATAGTAATAATTTTTACGATCAAATTTCACTAGAGGATCAATTTCACAATGCAACGCACGACAAGCACGAATCGCACATGCAACCGCTTCTTTATTTAACGAAGGCAATACTCCTGGCATCCCTAAATCAACTTCATTGGTACAAGTATTTGGTTCTTCGGCAAACGTTACCGGTGCTCCTGAAAACATTTTCGTCTTTGTTTTTAATTCACAGTGGATCTCAATTCCAACAACAACTTCGTAATTCATTATTTCTTACCTCCCACTGTTACATCTTCCAGTCCACTAATTTCTTCAATGGCTTTTCCGATATTAAACATGACACTCTCTTCAAATGGACGAGCTAAAATATTAATTCCAAATGGTAAACCATCAATAAATGCTGCTGGTACTGTCATGGATGGATAACCACTGAAATTACCAAGCAACATATGATTCTCTGCCACTAAATAGGTATTGCTTAATTTTTCTCCAAAAGAATCTTCTGGATGAGGTGCGGTTGTTCCAGCCGCTGTTGCAATCAACACATCATAATTCGATAATTTTTCTTTTACACTTTCCACGATAACACGTCTTACTCGCTGCGCTTTACGGAACAATTTTTCCTGATTTTCTACGAATAATGAATAAGAACCAATAACGAAACGTTTTCTAACATCACCACTAAATCCTTTGGTACGGGAATGAATCATGATTTCACTTAAATCAGCACCCTCTTCTCTCATACCAAAACGTACACCATCAAGGTTAGAATGATTTGCTGTTGCTTCCGCATTGGAAATAACATAATAAGTAGGAAGTAGAGCATTCATTAAATTTTCATCAAAAGTGATTTCTTCAACAATTGCTCCTCTTGCTTTTAATTGTTCAACAATTTTATTAAATTCATCACAAATCTTCTCATTGGAAACAGCATCCATGACATTTTTTATGATACCTATTTTCTTTCCTGTGATATCTCCATTTAATTTACCACGATAATCTTCTACTTCCTGGTAAGAAGAAGTCATATCTTTATCATCTCTTCCTGCCAATACCGATAATGCACTAGCAGCATCCTCTATATTAGTAGTAAAATAACCGACATGATCTAAAGAAGACGCATATGGTATAATTCCATAACGCGAAATTCTTCCATAAGTTGGCTTTACACCCACCACTCCACAATAGCTTGCAGGTTTACGGATCGAATCACCCGTATCCGTACCAATGGCAAAAGGAACTACACCTTCTGCAACAAGAGCAGCACTTCCTCCACTACTACCTCCAGAAATGCGATCCACATCCCATGGATTATTTACTTTTCCAGTATAAGCATTAAGATTGGTTCCACCCATACCTAATTCATCCATACTCGATTTTGCGATAATGACAGCACCAGCCTCTTTTAATTTTTTGGTAATGGTCGCATCGTAAATAGGAACATAATTATCCAAAATACGAGAAGAAGCAGTAGTACGAATTCCTTTGGTATTGACATTATCTTTTAATACGATTGGAACTTGATAAAACAAAGCATTCGGATTTGCTGATTTTGCTTCTTCCAACTGTTGTTCAACATCACAAAAAGTAACAACAGCATTTAATTTCTCCTGAGAGGCTTTTGCCTTTTCTAATACCAATTTACAATTGGTCGCTCTATCTTCTACATAGCAATCTTTGATTCTCATTATTTCACCACCTTCGGCACAACAATCTGCCCATCCGCAACCTTTGGAGCATTGCGTAATACTTCTTCTTGTGTAATTTGATTACTTACTACATCTTCACGCAAAAAATGAGTTTCTTCTTCAAATGGATAAACCATTGGTTCCACATTTTCTGTTGAAATGCAGTTTAATAGTTCCATCTGCTTGGTCAGTGTTTTAAAATCTTCCTGCAGTTCACTTACTTCTTCATCACTCAAATCAAACATGATCTGATTGGCTAATTTTTTGAAATATTCCTTACTATATTCTTCCATTTTTCCACTCCTTTTCTATTTCATGATGACCATAACATCATTGCTGTTTTTTCCTCTTTGCAGCATCGCAAAGGTTGTTGTATTCGCATTGATATTAACCGTAATCTTAAACCCTTCACTCAAAATACCTAATTGCTCTTTCACATACTGCACTACCGCTTCGTTTTGAATCTGTGTTTTTCCTTGTGTTGTAACGATGATTTCTAGTTCATCAATACGATCATCTACGAAAAAACCTTTTCCAATTACCGCAATGTCATTTGGGAGAAAACCAAAAAGAGAATCCTTCAAATCAGCAAAATTTGCACTTAACTGTGGATCAATTTCACTTGCTGTATCACTTGGTATCATTACCCATTTTTCATTAATTTTCTCAAAACTATCAATATTGCTCTTGCCATATGCTTTCGCAAAGAAAGTACCAGGAAGGTTGGCATCTTCACTAGAAGCATTAAACAAAGCGATCATAACCGGTGTATTCGCATTGATCTCAGGAAGATCCTTAATATAGGTCATCAAATTTCTACCTGCCTCTTCCCCAATAATTTTTAATTGCTCATCGGCAATGGTATGTTCTTTCCCATCAGCATCAGTGATCGTACTATTTAATACGATTGCAAAAGCAACTCCTTGAATTTCTGCATTTTCATTTAAATCAGTGAAAAAATCATATTCAATTACATCACTTACCGTGATGGTACTAGAACCGACCTTAATATCTTGATCGCTATTAATAGGAATCGTAGATCCTTTTTCTGGATTTAATCCAAAAGCATTTTCTTTACTTTTTCTTCCTAACAATGCTTCTCGATTATTTAAAGTAGAAACCAAATCATCATGTTTTAATAATTGTCCATCTTGAAGGTAATAGCTATTCGTACTAAAGTATTGTTTTGAATACCGTTGCAATCCTTTTCCAATGGCTTCAATATCATAACTTCCTCGATTATACTCTACATGCGTTTGTGTTGCATCACTAGAAGTAAAAGGAATCGCAATACGATATCCATCTTCGTCGATTGGTTTGGTACTTATTTTATCTTTATTCTCCCCTTCATTGTTTTGTCTGCCACACCCTGCTATCACACATAGCAACAACACAAGTAGAAATTTATTCCATTTTTTCATGTTTCTCAACCTCATTCATAAAGCTGTCTTCATCCATCAAAGCAACTCCCAACTTCAAAGCTTTGTCATATTTAGAACCCGCATCGGCTCCATAGATAACAAGATCTGTCTTCTTTGAAACACTGCCACTAACATTTGCACCTAGACGTTCAAGAATTGCTTTCGCTTCATTTCGTTTCATTTTAGACAACGTCCCTGTCAAAACTACGGTCTGATTACTGAAGCGTGATGCAACAACTTCTATTTTATCACTTTCCATACGTAAACCAAAGGCTTTCAGTTTAGAAATCAGATTTTTATTTTTTTCTGATTGGAAAAAGTCAACAACTGATGCCGCAGAAATTTTTCCAATATCTTTTATTTTTGCTAACTGTTCTTCATCTGCAGCCATTAAAGCATCCATACTGTAAAAATGGGATGCCAATATTTTGGCTGCTTTTTTCCCAATCTGTTTAATTCCCAATCCAAACAGCAAATCTTCTAAAGGATTTTGTTTGCTCTTTTCAATCGCATGGATTAAATTTTGATAACTCTTTTCTTGAAATCCATCAAAAGCTATGATTTCTTCTTTATGGTCTTTCAAAGTATAGATATCTTCCACCGTTTTTAATAACCCCTGTTGGTACAAAAATTCAACTTTTTTATCCCCCAAACCATCAATATTCATCGCATCTCGACTAGCAAAATGAATCATGCTTTCGACGACCCTTGCATCACAATCAAGATTGATGCAATAATGGGCAGCTTCATCCTCATAGCGAACCAAAGGCTGTCCACAGACCGGACATATGGTTGGAAAATGATAAGCTTGACTATCTTCATTTCTTCTTTCTGGCAAAGAACGTACAACTTCCGGAATAATGTCTCCCGCTTTCCGTACTACAACAAAATCATTTATCCGAATATCTTTATCTCTAATATAATCTTCATTATGTAATTGTGCAGCTGTTACTTTTGTTCCAGCCACGCGAACCGGCTCTAACACCGCATTAGGTGTAACCTTTCCTGTTCTTCCAATCGTAATCGTAATATCCTTTAGACGTGTTATGACTTCCTCCGCAGGAAATTTATAAGCAATCGCCCAACGAGGTGTTTTGATCGTATTTCCTAATTGCTTCTGTTTCGCAAGATCGTTAACTTTGATTACCATACCATCAATTTCATAAGGCAATTCATTACGTATGTTCGTTATCGTTTGAATATAGTTCCACACATCTTCCATGGAAGAGAAAACACGATAACGATCATTTACCTTGAATCCATTCTGCTTAAAAAACTGCAAAGCTTCATGGTGCGTTTCAATTCCTTCAACATCCACTACCAAATGATACCAAAAAGCATCCAACTTTCTTTTTGAAACAATAGTCGTATCCAATTGACGAATGGTGCCTGCTGCAGCATTTCGAGGATTCGCAAATAGTTCTTCCCCGTTTTTTTCTTTTTCACGATTGATTCGTTCAAAAGAAGCTTTTGGCATAAACACTTCCCCTCTTAACTCCAGTTCTCCTTGATACGGAATTTCCATAGGAATACTTTGAATTTGACGAACATTTTCACTGACATCCTCACCCGTAGTTCCATCGCCTCGAGTTACGGCTTGTTGGAATCGTCCATTTTGATATAACAAAGACATCGCCAATCCATCAATTTTTAGTTCTACCACATAATCCACTTTTCCAGCTTCCTTTTTCACTCTCTCATCAAATGCCATTAGATCCTCATAGTTATAACAATTCCCAAGGGATAACATCATTCGTTGATGGGTGATTTTCGTGAATCCTTCGAGCACCTTTCCTCCCACTCTTTGCGTAGGTGAATTGGGATCATAAGACTCTGGATATACTTCTTCTAAATCTTGCAATTCTTGCATATAACGATCATATTCCTGATCGGAAACGCTAGGATTATCTAACACATAGTATTCATGACTGAGTCGATTTAAGATACGACGCAGTTCTTGTATTCTTTCTAAACTCATCCTATACCTCCTGTACTATGATTTTTTTGTAATGGATGGGTGATCGGCTGCTAATTTTCGAATTCCATATTTTTTTTCAAAGGCAATTTGAGCAACACCTTCTTTTATTGATATCACTACTCCTTCTCCAAATACCGAGTGAACAATTAAATCACCCTTTTTTAATTTTCCTTTTTTTCCTACCGATGGTTTTCCATCATAACTCCTTTTGGGATACGCAATGCTTTCATCGCCACGATTATAGCGATATTCTTGCTTTTGATAGGAAATCGTATCACTTTCATGGACAATAACGTCAGAATCGATTTCTCGGATAAAACGCGAAGTGCTTTTTATCTTTTGTATAACAAAACTAAATCCATGAGAGCTTGTTAAATACAAATGCTTGCGAGCCCTTGTATAAGCAACATAGGCAAGCCTTCGTTCTTCTTCGAGAGCTTCTTTTCCCCCTTCATTCATGCTTCTTTCATTGGGAAAAATACCTTCGCAAAGTTCATAGACAAAAACATGATCAAACTCCAATCCTTTTGCTGCATGAACACTCATTAACTGTACAAAATCATATTCTGTTTGGTCATCTTCCATATCGGTATATAAAGAAATCATTTGCAAATACTCTTCCAACGATGCCTCTGGATTGTTTTCCTCATAATTTTCAATGTCCGAAAGCAATTCATTGATATTATCCATTCGATCGGTTTCATTGCTATCCTCTAACATTTTTAAATAGCCACTTTCTTCTAATAAATGTTGAAGCAATATCGAGATAGACAATTCATTTTTCTGTTGGCGCAACGACTCAATCAAAGCCACAAAACGATCAATTTCATTTTGTGCTTTTCCCTTTGCAATACTATGCTCTTTTAGAATGGTATAAAAATCTTTCCCATAAGTGGCTGACAACAGTTCCAAATTTTCCATTGCCTTGGACCCAATGCCTCTTTTTGGTACATTGATCACTCTTCGAATGGCTAATTCATTAGCAAATCCTACATCCAATAATAGGCGCAAATAGGAAATCGCATCTTTGATTTCAGCACGTTCAAAAAACTTAATTCCTCCATAAATACGATAAGGAATTCGATAATCCAAAAGTGCTTTTTCTAAATTACGAGAAAGATAATTCGATCGATACAAAATAGCAATATCACGATAGCAGCATTCATTATGCAAAGATTTTATTTTTTTAATTATCCACAAAGCTTCTTCTCTTTCATCATTACCACTGTAATGAATGATTTTCCCTTCGTCATTATTATTCGTATAAAGCTCTTTCTTAATACGATAGCGATTGTTTTGAATCAATGCATTCGCCCCTTGCAGAATCGAAGGAGTGCTTCGATAGTTCTCATTCAATACAATGCTTTCACAATCGGAAAAATCTTTTTCCAGATTCATGATAATATCAACACTAGCTCCTCGCCAAGTATAAATGGTTTGATCTGGATCACCAACCACACATAAAACGCTATCTTCTTTGACTAATTTTTTAATGATACCATATTGAATGCGATCAACATCCTGAAATTCATCAACATGGATAAAGTCATATCGCTGAGCCCATTTGCTACGAATCAAATCACTTTCATGAAATAAGCGATAGACATATAATAATAAATCATCAAAATCCAAAGCATACATTTCTCTTAATTTTGCTTCATATCGAGCATATATTTCAGCCTTCATTTCTTGATTGTTCCATGCGTTCGCCATACTGATCGCCTGCTCACAATCAACAAATTCACATTTGCAACTAGAAATATAGGAAAGCGCAGCATTAAAAGAAAGATCTTTTACATTCAAATCTAACTGCTTATATATTTGCTTCAAAATACTTTTCTGATCATCACTATCAAGTATCGTAAAATTCAATGGATAATTAAAATAACGAATTTCTTCTCTTAAAATACGGACACATAAGGAATGAATCGTGGAAACCATAACACCACTTTTTTCACATTCTAAAAGCGTAGCAATGCGATCTTTCATTTCGTTGGCTGCTTTATTGGTAAAAGTAATTGCCAAAATGCGATAAGGAGCTACTTTTAATTCTTTTATTAGATATGCAATTCGAGTTGTGATAACACGTGTCTTTCCACTCCCCGCACCAGCAACGATACGAATGTGATGATCACAAGTACAAACCGCTTCTTTTTGTTTTTGATTTAACATTGATAAATCCATAAACCCACCTCATGCATACCATTATACTATAAATAAAGTTTCAATCTAAGAGTATTCCTTTTTTTTTGAAGAAAATAGGTATTTATTATATAATAAGAGATGAGGTGCTCTTATGAAAACAAAAAAGAAAAAAAGTCGCAAAATTATTATCGGTCGAGTGTATGATTTAGTAGTAATCGCTATGTATATCATACTATCCTTTTTATTTTTAAATGCGATACGTTCCTATACCAGAAAATATATGTTTGCTGCTTTCTTTATTCTTATCGTAGTATTAGCCATCCTGTTGTTAACGCTTGGTTATCGTAAAAAAACAGTCGATATTTTCCGACGTATCTTTATGACTCTACTTTGTGCGTTATTGCTATTTGTTTCATTGAAAATAAATAGTCTAAATCGTTTTTTCGACCAACTTGGAATGGACCAAAATGAAACCGAAGAAAAAATCAAAGTACAAATGAACCTATATTCTTTAAAAAGTAGTGAGCATTTCACAGAAATCATATCGACTCTAGAAGATATGGAAGGCAAAACCATTGGTATACAAATCAGCAGTGACAAAGAAAGCGCGGAAGAAGTTCTTCCAAAAATTCAAAAAAATTATCAGGTGGAAGTGGTAGAATATAGCGACTATAATAGTATGGTAAATGACTTATATTATGGCTATGTCGATAGCATTCTTGTCAATGTTAATGCTTTGGAAGGTATTGAAACTACGTTTGGGACAATGTCAGAATTTACAAACTTGATTCATTCGTATAATTTTACACAAACGATTTATCATGATTATAACAACAAAGACATTACAAAAGAAATGTTTACGGTACTCATCAGTGGACAAGATGATACTGGAACGCCTTGTCAGAATTCGCTTTCTGATGTTAATATGCTAGCTATGATTGATCCGATATCCAATCAAATTATCTTAGTATCCATTCCTCGCGATGCCTATGTTCCAAATCCTGTTTATAACAACCAAAACGATAAACTTACGCACACAGGAATGGATGGTATCAGCAATACAATGGAATCGTTAGAGAAAACATTTCAAATCGATATCGATTTCTATGTCAAAATATCCTTCACTTCTTTAATTGAAATTGTCAATGCGGTTGATGGTGTAGAAGTTGATATCCCTATCTATATCGAAGAACAAGATGAAAATCGTAGTTTTGCCGAAGAAGATTTGATTCGTTTAAATCCAGGAATACAAACATTGAATGGAAAAGAAGCTCTTGCTTTTGCTCGGCATCGTCATTCCTATGCAAATCAAGATGTGGGTAGAACGGAAGCACAAATGCAAATCATCAAAGGTATCATCCGCAAATTATTAAGTAGTGATGGACTTACTAGTAAAATTGAAAAAGTGCTCGATATCGTTCCAAAATATGTTTTAACAAATTTCTCAAACACACAGATGAAATCCTTCATTCGAAATGAAATCGATGAATTAAAGCCATGGAAAATAGCAACTCTTTCAATGGCAAATGGTTATGCCCCAGGACCGGAAGGATATGCTGTAACCGCCACATCCCCAGGAGAATTGCTCAGCGTTTATTATTTAAATAAAATCGATGTTAAAAATGTAAATGCAGCTTATCAATTATTAAAAGAATCGAATTCTTTTGAAGATTTCCATTTTGATATCAGTGATTTATATGCCGGCCTTGAACAATATGAAAACAGTAACGTTTACTTATATGACGCAGCAACAGGAATCATTTCAAACAATGAATAACTGACATTCAACAACGACCTCTTTATCAAAAAATGGATAATATATCCTCGTTTTCGTAAAGAGGTTTTTTAAATTTATAAAATCATATCAATATTTTTTCTTAATAAGATTTTTATTTGATGATGAAATTATAAATTGTGAACTTTTTTTCAAAAAATGAACATTAGATAAATTTGTACATATGCTTAAAATATTATATAATGAAATGTAGAGGTGGATTATGAAACAAAAAATAAACATAGACGGAATTTTATCCTTTTTTATTTTAGCTGCTACTCTTTATACTGATTATATTGTTTATCAAGCGAATTCCTTACCATTCCAATGGCGAATCATCGCGATGGTAATCCTATCCCTAATTGGATTATTATTGCTTGCAATTGGCTTTAAACGATTCGAAAAAAAAGGACGGATTATTCGTAGAATCTTTACCCTATTATTTATTTTACTTTTTGCTTTTGCCAGCATAAATTTAGACAAAGTAAGAATCTTTACAGGAAAAGTAACCGATGTGCAAGATGAGAACACAGAAACGATTTCGGTAATTGTAAAAGCCGACTCTAAAATTAAAAATATTGAAGATTTGAAAAAGAAAACGGTTTACTACCAAGATGGAACGGATCAAAGTAATGGGCTATATGTAAAAGAAAAATTAGCAAAAGAAGTCAATGCAATTAAATTTGAAAGTGAAAATAATTATTTTACCCTTGCATCATTATTGATGAACAATGAAATTGATGCAATGATTATCACAAATTCTTATATTCGCAGTGTGGAAGATGGAATGGAAGGGTTTGAAGCAGGCATCAAAACATTGAAAACTTACCAACGTAAAGTAACAAAATTAGAGAAGGAACACACCGGTGTATCACTTGATTTAACCCAAGATACTTTTACGGTTTTAATTTCTGGTATGGATGATACCGGGGATCCTAACTATAATTCAAGAAGTGATGTTAATATGGTTTTATTAGTGAATCCTAAAACAAATCATATTGACATGATTTCTTTCCCACGTGATTCGTTTGTTCCTAATCCAGCACTAGGAAATGGAAATGATAAATTAACACATTGTGGTAATGATGGAGTTGAAAACACCATGACTGCAATAGAACAAGTATTAGGATTTGAAATCAATTTCTATGTCAAAGTTAATTTTACTTCTGTAGTCGAAATGGTAGATGCATTAGGAGGCATTACAGTCAACGTTCCTTATGCTTTCTGCGAGCAAAATTCAGAACGTAGTTTTGCAGAAGAAGATTTACAATGTCTTGAAATTGGTGAACAAAAACTGAATGGCGAACAAGCTTTAGCATTTGCTCGACACAGAAAAAGTGATGGTGTTGGGGATATCGGAAGAACTCATGCCCAACAAAAAGTCATCATGGCCATGATTGAGAAAATCTTAACTCCATCAGGTGCATCAAAAGTTCCTGAACTTCTTGATATCGTTCCAAAATATGTTGTTACTAATGTAAGTGATGAACAATTAAATAACTTCATCAGTTATGAATTAGAAAATTTATCTCCATGGACAATGACAAGTATGACATTAGAAAATGGTTCTACTGGTATGTTAACCACAGCAAGTATGGGAAACACCCCATTAAGTTGCTATTTGTTAAATCAAACTGACCTTGAAACGGTATGGGAAAAATATTGGATGATGAAAAATCCAACAAGTTTCAATGAATTCTCTTTTGATTTAAACAATCTTTCTCCAGCAGATATGCCAAATTATAGTCCATCTACCTCAATTGTTTTCTATGGAAATGACGTATCACAATATTTAGGTAATGAGGTTGTGGAAGAACCTATTACAGAGGATAAACCAACTCAATCCACTGATGACAATAAGGAAACTAATGATATCCCTGAAGAAACTCCTAGCTTGCCAAATACACCTGAAGATAGCAACAACAATGGTGGCGAAAACACGGACAATAGTGATAGTTCTGAAAGTAATGGAAGCGATAATGGTTCTTCTAACATTCCTGAAAATGAAGTTCCAGGAAACGAAACCAACAATGCGAATAGCCAATAAAAAAATCGCAATATGTAGTGTTTCCAAATCGTTGAACATGTCAATTTAACGCAAATGTATTTAAGGATTGTTGCCTATCACTCATAGGCGATAATCCTTTTCTTTTTTCTTTATTTTTTCGTTGTTGTAGAAATCAATTTATTCATCCATCATTGTTTGCGTTTTTCTCTAATTTTAAATTCTTTTTCTGAGTGATTTTCCCGTGTAATTACCTTGTTATGATATAACATCATTGCTTCTTTCTAAAACAAATGTTCTTGTGTTTTGGGTTGGTTAAGCTTAGACTAATTAAAAATACGTTTGTCAGCTACTTCCATAGATCTAAGACTTAGTGTTGTTATCTTACAACCTATACTTAATTTATTAACTATTATAATTTGTTCAGCAAATAGAAAAAATATTTGTTTTAATCCAATACTTTTCGAAAACCATATGTGTGAGTAGTTTAAATGGGATAGTACCATATCCTTCACCTAAATCGCAAAATCTAATTTCTCTACATTTAGTTTTCTTCATTATAGTGTGTTTCTTGATTTGATTGCTTTTATTCTTTATTCATTTTTCTAACGTTAAATAATATGTATGACATTAAGTGTTATTAAAGAGAGATTGTAATAAATTGTATTATCATCTGGAGAAAGGATATTCGACGTCAACAACACCTATTTCTTATCCATAAATTAGAAACACCGCTCAAAATTTGTCCATAAAACAGGATACATTTCATTCTTTACTGTACTGCATAAAAAAAGTGACCTCCTTTAAGTTGTTCTAACTTTGGGCGTCACTTCAATATGCAATTTTTTTATACCTCTCCTTCAATATATACAAAATAAGGATATTTATGCCCAATTGGTCGATAGAAACGCTTCTCCACTCCAATTGGCCCTGTTTCACTCATAAACCATAAAAGTTCATCGTTTGTTTTTTCAAAATAAATTACTACATGCGTTCCTTTAATTTGATTCTTTACTTTGGCAATGCCCTCATCATCCAATTCATTTTCGAATACAGTAATTTTTTCTTTCAATTCTTTTTCGTTATAAACAATTCGTTTTGTGAAACTTTGAAATTGAGGTAATGCATTAACATCATCTAACCAACTTGTGTCTTCTAACACAAGAGCAATTAAAAATTTGCGTTTTAAATCGCAGTAAAGCAAAGGAAAAAAACTGGTAAAAGATTTCTTACAAGAAGGACAACACTCATTAAAATAGCTCTCCTCCTCAATACAGCGCTTCAATGTAAGTTCCTTTTCCCCATCGATTAAAGTATCCCTTTCTTCACTCCATTCATTTCCACAAAAAGGACATATAAAAGATATCTTACGTTTTTTCATAGTTATATTTTATCATATATTTCATCACTTAGAAGATAATAATCATTAAAAAAATATTTTTTCCATTTTTTAATATTATTAAAATTTTATTCATCATTCCTATATGGTTTTATGTCAAAAAGGTAGTGAATCGATTGATTCACTACCTTTCCTGTTTAATAGAATTAATTTTTTCCTAATAATTTAAACATATTCTTCTTATACACTTCAACACCTGGCTGATTGAAAGGATTAATATCCAATAAATAACAGCTCATAGCGCATGCTCTAAAGAAGAAATAGCATAAGTAACCGAATGATTTAGCGCTCATATCTGGTGCTGTAATCATCAAGTTAGGAACTCCACCGGTTTCTTCATGCGCAGCCAATGTTCCTTGCATTGCCATTTTATTAACCCAATCAACACTCTTTCCTGCTAAATAATTCATGCCATCTGCATTTTCTTCATCAGCAGGGAACACAAGATCTTCAATAGGTTTTTCGAATAGCACTAAAGTTTCATACAAGCATTTCTTTCCTTCTTGTACAAATTGTCCTAAAGAATGAAGATCGGTTGAGAAAGTACCAGAAGTAGGTAAAATTCCTTTTTCTTCTTTCCCTTCGGATTCTCCAAATAATTGCTTCCACCATTCAGCCAACATTGTAGTATTCAGATCATAAGTAACAAACATTTCAGCATCTTTTCCCTGGTTTTGAAGAATTCTTCTAGCTACACCATAAGCATATGCAGGATTTTTTGTTAAATCAGGAGTTGCAAAATCATTGTAAGCTTCTGTTACACCAGACATTATATCATCAATACTAATACCCGCCACTGCAATTGGGAACAAACCTACTGCAGTAATAACAGAATATCTTCCACCAATATCATCAGGAATAGCGAAAGTTGTATATCCTTCTTTGTTTGCGATATCATGTAAAGTACCTTTTACCTTATCTGTAGTTGCAAAAATACGGTTTTTTGCTTCTTCTTTGCCATATTTCTTCTCCATAAACTGCTTTAACAAACGGAAAGCCAAAGCCGTTTCGGTGGTTGTCCCAGATTTTGAAATTACATTGACACAAACTTCTTTTCCTTCTAGATATTTCATCACTTGGGATAGATAGGTTGAAGAGAATGTATTTCCTACAAATAAAATCTCTGGCTTCTTATCCGCATATAAACCATTGATCATCTCAATCGCTGCTCTTGCCCCTAAATAAGAACCACCAATACCGCAGACAACAAATACATCACAATTATTTCTTACGTATTCGGCATTTTTCTTCATTGATTCAAATTCTTCTTTGTCGTAGTTGTTGCACCAATCAACCCATCCTAAAAAATCATTTCCTTTTCCGGTCTTATTCACAATGGCTTCGTGCAATTCATTTACTTTGTCCTGATAAGACAAAATATCTTCTTTTAAAAATGCATGTGAACTATCAAACTTAATCATAATTCTCTCCTTCTTTGTGTAACTCTTCTGCAATCCATCTTTCTAAGTTATCTTCGATGCTTTGAAAACCAATCTCCATTTTAGGCAATTTAACGCGATGATAATTTCTTCTTTTTTCCTTGGAAAGATTTGTTTGTAGCGCTTTGATCGATAGCTTATAATGACCACTTTCCTCATCCATCTCTAAAATTTTTACTTTGATTTTCTGTTTCATCTTTAACAATTGATGAATGTCTTTAATATAATCTCTGGAAATCTCTGAAATATGTACTAAGCCATATTGGCTATTACCAAATTTTACAAATACTCCATAAGGTTGAATTCCAGTGATTTCACCTTCTACAACTTGTCCAACATGATATTGCAAAAGAACACCTCATTTCGATGTATATTATACCACATTTCATTTTGCTTGTGATATAATTATTCAAGCGAGGTGTTAAAAGTGGATAAAAAAGTGCAAGAAATTGTTAATGTGATTGAAAAAATTAGACCATATATGCAAAGAGACGGTGGCGATGTCGAATTTGTGTCTTTTGAAGACGGTATTGTATATGTGAACATGCACGGTGCTTGTACTGACTGCCTAATGCTTGATGATACTTTAAAACTAGGTATTGAAGCAATGCTAATGGAAGAAGTAGAAGGTATTAAAGAAGTCAGAATAGCGGAGGAATCCTAATAGGATTCCTCTTTTTCATTTTGTTTGGCTTGATAGGTAGTAGAGTAATCAGGAACAATACCATTTACCACCTGGATAATTAAAGGTATTTTTTCTTCAAAATGAATATGTTTGTTTTGCAAAGCAGTAATTGCTTCTGCCTCAATGGAAAGGTTCAAAAATATTTTAATGATGGAATTGTTAATTCCATAAGGTTCGCTTTCTACTTCTAGATCACCATTCACATAGTTTAGAATTCGCATTGAAATTTTAAAACGATACCCGTAATTTTGTAAAAAAGTAATTCCTGTCAAATAACCAGCTGGAACCTCATAGATTACCCCATCTGAAAAAAACACTTCTTGCAGGATAGGATCAACTTCCCCATTTTCTGCCTTTTCTAAAGAATTATCCATAATATCTAAGGCTTGATTCAATAATGCATTTAGTGCTTTTGTATCATATTCCACGGCGGTGATTTCATGTTCTTCGTTATAATGATAATAAATCAATGAAGTGCTATCGTAATCAATTGCAGATAGTACCTTTTGTGCTAACATAGATATCGCATCATTGGTTTTTTGCGTAGCAATTGCCATCAACTGAGGACGAAGTACTCGATTAGCATGATATACAGTAATCACAAGAAGAAGGAATAACAGTAACAATAATGCTGACATTTTAATACGAGCTCTTTTTTTGATATGGTACATAACTTAATACCTCTTTCCCGGTCATTCCTATATGATAACCAAGAAATTTTGCTTTTGCATTCATTGCAATTACACAAGAAGTTAGTAAATCTTCAAAACTATTGCTTTTTTCCATGATAAATACACAGCTTCCTTGTGCCATATTATCAATCTGAAACATTCTCCCAATTAATATGCATTTTGTGGATGAGATTACAAAAATTTTCTGCTTCGGCAGTACCATCTGCATGCCGATGTAATTCTTCCCATTGACAACTATCGTTTTCCATTCTAGCATGCACTATCCCCCTTATTACAGTATAAGGTCAAAAAAGAAAACTATGCAAAACAGCCATAATTTATAAAACATCAATTTACTAAAAATTTTCAGTGGACAAATGAAAGAAAATACATTTGATTATAAAATCGGCGAGATGATAAAATTAAAATGTAAAAAAAGGAATCGAAAGATTTCTACGCGAATTTGCTCATACTATGGAAATAGTATAAAATCAATAACAACGTTACAAGTGATTTTCCAAAATAAGCAATTGATCAACAAATTGAAATGCACTAAAAATATAGTTATAAATTTTTTTAAAATCACAATTATCACATGATCCCACAACATAGAATAAACTCTCTAATTCATGCATTTATAAAAAATAAAAGCAAAGAATGAAAGTGATAGGTAACTAGAATCCTGGACACGTGTAAATTTGAATTGAGTTTAACATAGTGATGTTTCTCTGTAAACAACAGGAGACATCCATTTTGTTTTGGATTGAATTCTTTTGTTGTTGTAGTAGATATACTCGTCAACAATTTCTTTGAATTCTTCAAATGACATATCTTCTTTTTCATATCAAAAATACATTTCATTCTTTCTACGACCTAAGAAAGATTCCATGATACAGTTATCATAACAGACGCCTTTTCTTTACATCGATTGAATAATCCCTCGTTTTGATAATTCGTCTTTGAAATTAATGTGTTGATATTGTCATCCCTTGTCACTATGGAATATGATATCTTTCGTATTTTTGGTATTTTCAAATGTCATAGCAAGCATTCGATTTATCTGTTCAAGATTAGAACTTTGTGATAAAACATATCCTACTATCTTATTTGAATACATAACTAACACAGAAGAAAGATAACACTTATCCCATGAAAAATGAAACTGCGATATATCCGTTGTAAGTTTATTATATGGTGCATTTGCTTTAAAATCTCTATGGATAATATAATCTGCTATTTTACCAAATTCACCCTTATATGAATGATATTTTTCCTTAGGACGTTTACCAAACAGCGTAAGAGAATGCATGCGTCTTTGTACATGTTTGTGATTAACTTTGATACCTCAGTTGTTGATTTCGAAACATATTCTTCTTACATTCTATCTTTATTCTCGATATATATCTCTTATAGGTGCAATAAGATCAATATCTCTTTTTGAAACATTATTTTCTTTATTGATTTCACAGTAATAGGTTGATTTAGGAAATTGAGACATTTTAAGAAGAACACTTATTTGGTATCCTTCTTTGGCAAATTTTTGGATGACGTCTACTTTTCAAAAATTTTAAACCATCATAGCCCAAATTGTTTATATTTATCCAAGCATGTCGTTTTCCATCATTAATTCCAGCTTCGATTGTAGTAGACTTTATGGAATTGATAGCCATTATTCTAGCTATCAAATCATACTTTTCTTCAGCAGTCCATTTTTTGTTTTTATATTTTAATGTATCAATCCCATATATTTCAAATACCCTAACCCAATCCCTTATAGTAATATTAAATTCCTTTTGAAATAATTTAGAACTTTCGAATACAGGTGTATGAATACGCTGTTTATCATTTTCGATACATTCGAGTTTAAATTTTCAACCATATTTCAAAAAAAATACCCTCTTTACTGATTGAACCAGTAAAGAGGATACATATCAAGTCACTGATCTTTTTTATTTTTCCAAAAAATCAAGTTCTGTAAATCGATCAGAATCAGACATAATTAACAAATGATCATTTGGTTGAAAACGATAGGTGGTTGATGGATTTACTTTCAAATGATTATCACTATGACGAATTCCTAATATGTTAACATGAAATCTTCTACGCACATCTAGTTCTACTAAAGTTTTCCCTATCCATGATTTCGGTACAGCAACTTCCACAATAGAATATTCATCATCAATATCAACCATATCAATAATATTTTTATTCAACAATCCTTTTGCCGTTTCTACACCCATTTCCTTTTCTGGACGTACCACTTTATCAGCTCCTACTTTTTCCAATATTTGTTTATAGGATTTATTTTTTGCTTTTGCGACAATATAAGGAATTCCTAATTCTTTTAAATTAAGTACACATAAAATACTTTCTTCCAAATGAGATCCCGTCGAAACAATAGCAACATCACAATCTCCAACACCAGCATTTTTTAATACATTAATATCCGTTATATCGCCTTGGATAGCAACACTAACCGTATCTGCCATGCGTTGCACACACTCCATGTTACGATCAATCGCAATGACTTCACAATTGTATTTACTCAAGGTTTTCGAAACAGTACTTCCAAATATTCCTAATCCAAGTACTGCAAACTGTCTTTTGTTATTCTTCATAGAGCCTCCTAGCCGATCATAATATGTCCTTCGGCATAATGAATATTATTGGAACGTGTATCCTCACGTATGATTGACATAAAGAATGTCATGATTCCTATTCTTCCTACATACATTAAAAGAATAATTATTAGCTTTCCACCTACACTCAAATACGGCGTTATCCCTAATGAAAGTCCCACGGTAGCCAGAGCACTTGTCGCTTCATAACAAATTTCTACAAAGGAAAATTTTTCTGTGATGGAAAGGATGAATATGCCAATAAATAGTACAACAAGATTGATTGCCATGATGGTTGTCGCATTTACTATTGTATCACGAGAGATATGACGGTGAAAAACATTTGTGTGAGCTTTTCCTTTCATACTTCTAAATACACAAATTAAAATAACTGCAATCGTTGTGGTTTTAATACCTCCTGCTGTTCCTCCCGGAGACCCACCAACAAACATACAAATCATCATCAATAGATGTGTACTTGTATAGCAAGCATCCATTGGTATTGTTGCAAATCCTGCCGTACGAAGAGTCACTGACGTAAATAATGAATTCACGATTTTATCAGGAAAACTCAATGCACCTAAAGTAGCTTCATTGTTATATTCCATAAAAAAAATCATAATTGCGGGTATAAAAATTAAGCTAATTGTCGCTATTAAAACAATTTTCGTATGCGTAGTCAAAGAAGAAAGAAATTGTCTGACACTGATTTTTTTTCGTATCAATGAAGCAACTTTTTCTCTAACATCAAACCAAACAACAAAGCCTAAACCACCCGTTATAATTAAAACCATAACAACGATACATACCAATATATTGGATTGATACGGAAGAAGAGAAGCATTACTCAAGTTATCAAATCCAGCATTACAAAATGCCGAAACAGAAATAAAAATAGCTTTGAAAACACCTTCAAAAAAGTTATATTGAGGAACAAAAACAATTGCCAATAGCAATGCACCAATTCCTTCAAGAAAAAAAGTGTAAGAAATAATACCTATTAAAAATTTTTTAAAACTAATTATATTCGCTTGATTCATCATTTCTTTGATTGCAATTTTATCATAAAGTGATAGTCTTGATCGCAAAACCATCAAAAAAGTAGCCACCATAGTCATCAATCCTAGACCACCAATTTGCATCATGATAATAATTACCAATTGACCAAAATAATTAAATTGCTCCATTGTAACTGAAGTAACAAGACCTGTAACACAGGTGGCACTGGTTGCAGTGAACAAGGCATCTAATGGTGAATAAAAAAGATTATCTCTATTCGAAAGCGGCAATGATAGTAATATGGTACCAATCAGGATAACGAATAAAAAACTGATTGCAATTCTTCTTGCCGGTGATGCGCTTTTCAAATTCAGCATTTTTTGTAGCCGGTTTTTCATATATTCCCCCAAAGTATCTCTATATGTCTATTCTACACCTTTTATTATTTTTTACAACCTAAGATTATGCCATTTAACAGTTCTCAATTATAATAAAAAAAGCTTTCATGGCAAGATTTGCCACAAAAGCTAAATTCTTAATAATTCTCTTTTAAAACTTCAAAATATTTCTGTTCATGCGCACATACTGGGCAGACTTCAGGAGCTGTTGTTCCTACATGAATATGTCCACAATTCGTACAAATCCAAACAGTTTCACTTTCTTTGTTGAAAACTTTACCATCCGCAATATTATTTAATAAAGCTGTGTAGCGCTCTTCATGATGCTTTTCAATGGCACCTACCCCTTCAAATAATGCTGCAATATCATCAAAGCCTTCTTCTTTCGCTTCTTTTGCAAAGGTAGCATACATGTCGGTCCATTCATAATTTTCACCACTAGCAGCATCTTTTAGATTTGCTTCCGTTGCAGGCATTCCATCATGCAAAAGTTTAAACCAAATCTTTGCATGTTCTTTTTCATTGTTACTTGTTTCAGTAAAAATATTGCCAATTTGAACATATCCATCCTTTTTCGCTTTTGATGCATAATAAGAATATTTCACGCAAGCCTGAGATTCCCCTGCAAAAGCAGTCATCAAATTCTTTTCTGTTTTCGTTCCTTTTAAATTCATAATTTTTCTCCTTTCACTTTTCTATATAAATTAAAACATAATACCATTTTACTTTCAAGCCAATAATTAGATCACTCGGCCTTTTTTTGTTGTATATCATCAGGCAAATTATTCTTCATTTCCAATCTCCATTCAACATATTCTTTTATACCAAAATAGATTACTGCGAAAGTGGGAGCTCCAAAAAACATACCAACGATACCAAATAAAGCGCCCCCTATCGTAACCGAAAATAAAACAAAAAAACTTGGTAAACCTAATTTATCACCTAAAATCAATGGGCCTAAAATATTCCCATCAAACTGCTGTAAAACCAAAATGAAAATAGCAAAAGTAACCGCTTTGATAGGATCTAAAATCAGTAAAAGTAAGATTCCAGGAATTGCTCCAATAAAAGGTCCAAATACTGGAATCATATTAGTGATACCAACAATTACACTAAGTAAAGATGCATATTTGATATCTAAGATCATTAAACCAATATAGCAGATAATTCCTATGATCAAAGAATCAATGGCTTTCCCAACAATAAAATCATAAAAAATCTTACGCATTACATTAACCATACGACGTAGATATTGTGCAATTGGATGTGGCAAAATAGCAAAATTAATTTTTTTCACTGCTTGAATAAAATTTTCTTTATCAATCAAAAGAAAAACAGATGCGACAATACCAATGATTAAATCAAAAAATAATTTAATTAAGCCATAAGAAGTTGAAACAATGGTAGGTAAAGTTTTTGTAAACACATTACCAAAATTATCAAGAAATTCACTCCCCGTGCCTACCAATTCATCAATATGAGAAGAATCCAAATTTAGATTAGAAAATAAGTCGGTAATAAAACTAGTATATTGCATGATGTAGTCTTCGTTATGAGATATCAAGTCACCAATACTATTAATTACAGAAGGTACAACTAAATAAATTAAAAACAAAACTATCGCGAAACCGATGAATAAAGATAGTATTACGCAAAAACTCCGCTTAATTTTTTTGTTTTTCCATCCATAAAACACTTTATCTTCCAACAGTTTCACAATTGGATTTAATAAAAAAGCGATGAAAAAGCCAACAATAAATGGAAATAAAATAGCGGTGATGGTATGAAATACATTTGAAACAACGCGAAAATGATTTAACAAATAATATAATGTCAAAGTAAACGTTGCAATTGCAATACCAACATAAATATTCTGTCGCATCTGCGTTGTTAATTTAATTTTCATTTCATCACACCTCTTCTACTTCTAGTATTCTAACATTTTTTTTACTATTTGCCTATCAAAAAAGGATGCTAATGCATCCTATTCCTCTACTAATATAATTCTACAATACGCATTTCATTAGTGGCACCCATTCCAGTTGGATAACCAGCAACAACTAAAATGGTATCACCTGCTTTTAATCCATGTGATTTTGCAACAATATTTGCCATCTCAAGTTCATTTTCTTGTGTATTCTGACAATCCGAAACCATCGTATGTACTCCCCAGTTAGCCGCTAAACTACGCTCTGTTACCGAATCAAAAGTAACTGCTAAAACTGGACAACAAGGTCTGAATTTAGAAATTCTTCTAGCACTGGCACCACTTTGTGTAAATACAACAATTGCTTTTACATCAATTGTCAACGCCGTATCAGCAACGGATACTCCAATTGCATCTTCCTTAGTACGTTTACTTGATTTAATTGATGTTTTTAAAATATTGCGATAATCAATGGTTGGTTCAATTCCATTAGCAATTTTTACCATTGTTTTTACTGATTCCACAGGATAGCTACCAGCAGCACTTTCACCAGATAACATGATACAATCCGTGCCATCTAAAATCGCATTGGCAACATCGCTTGCTTCTGCTCTTGTAGGTCTTGGATTACCTTGCATACTTTCTAGCATATGAGTTGCTGTTACAACCGGTTTTCCTGCCTTATTACAACGACGAATCATTTCTTTTTGATAGATAGGAACTAATTCCAAAGAAACATCAACACCTAAATCGCCACGTGCTACCATAATACCATCTGCTTCATCAATGATGTCATCTAAATTATCGTAACCTTCCTGATTTTCAATCTTGGCAATAATTTGAATGTTCTCTTTTCCTTCCTCTTTTAAGATTTTCTTGATATCAATGATATCTTGTCTTCTTCTTGTAAATGAGGCAGCAATAAAATCAACGTCATTTCGGCATCCAAAACGAATATCGGATTCATCTTTTTCCGAAATAAACGGCATACTAAGTTTTACATTAGGAAGATTACATCCCTTCTTTGATTTTAAAGTATGAGGATTTTCTACTCGACAAACAAGTTCTCCTTCTCGCTTTTCAAGAATGGTCACTTTCATCTTTCCATCATCCATTAAAATGACTCCGCCAACTTCAACATCATCAAAGATTTCAGGACATTGAATATGAAAGCGTTCGTGATTTCCCAATACTTTTTCTCTTAAAATGGTAACGATATCGCCTTCATGAAATTCCACAGCACCATTTTCAAATTCTCCCAGTCTTACTTCTGGCCCCTTGGTATCTAATAAAATAGCTACATTGTTCCCTTTTAGATCCGCCATTTCACGGATATTTTTAATTCTGTTTCCATGTTCCTCATAATCCCCATGAGAAAAATTCAAACGACAGATGTTCATTCCCGCATCCATCAATTTGCCTAGCATTTCCTTACTTTCGGAAGCTGGACCAATCGTACAGATAATTTTTGTCTTCTTCATTTTTTATCAAATTCCTTTCTGTTGTTTAAACTAGTCGATCAAATAAATTTTGTAGTTCCTTTCGTGACGTTCTTGGCATATTTAATGCCTCTTCAATAGGAACACCTACAATTTCACCTTTTTGAATGCCGACGCATTGACCTCCAATTCCCTGCATTAGCAGGTCAACGGCTTTTTCTCCCATACGGGAAGCCAATACACGATCATTTGGAGAAGGTGACCCTCCACGCTGAACATGACCAAGCACGGTAGCACGACCACTAAATCCAGTAAACTGGCTGACTTTTCTTGCGAAAGAATCAACATCCGTAATCTTTTCCGAAATAACAACAATGGCATGTCGTTTTTTCTTTACTAGATCAAATTCTTTTAAACGGTCTAATACTTCTGTTTCCTCAAAACCTGTCTGAGCGGTAACTACGATTTCAGCACCACAGGCAAGCCCGGAATACAGAGCCAGGTCTCCACAACGATTTCCCATGACTTCCACCACAGAACATCGATGATGAGAATTTGAAGTGTCACGAAGTTTATCGACTGCTTCAACAACAGTATTTAATGCAGTATCAAATCCAATCGTAGTATCCGTACTCGTGATATCATTATCAATTGTACCAGGCAATCCAATACAGTTAATTCCCATGTCAGTTAATGCCAATGCACCACGATAGCTTCCATCTCCACCAATAACAACGACGGCTTCAATAGCAAATTTTTTCAACTGTTCTACAGCTTTTTTTCTAACTTCAATATCTTTAAACTCTGGTAAACGGGCAGAACCAAGCATTGTTCCACCACGGTTCAGAATATCAGATACTTTTTCTCTTGTTAACGGTTCAATTTTCCCTTCGACCATTCCACGATATCCATCGTAGATTCCATAGACTTCTAACCCCGCTTTTGTTGCTACTCTTGTTACTGCACGAATGGCAGCATTCATCCCAGGAGCATCTCCACCAGAGGTCAAAATACCAATTCTTTTTATCATATTGCTACCTCCAATATCATGGTTAATAATATCACTTTTCAATACTAATTTCTACCTTTTTTTCTACTTCTATACTTGATTTTCTTGACTTTTTCCATTGGTAGTGCTTTCATTTAAAAACTTGTTTTTTTATCATTAAAAAGAAGAAAAAAAGAGTTAAATTTCCGTATTTATCCAGTAAATATTATGTTAAAAATGCGCTCTTCTATTTTTTCCAATGACTTTCTTTTCCACCGCTAAAGTACGAATTCGTTCAACCAATCGTTTCGCGCCAACACTGTCATTTACAAATTTTGAATTGCTGCTATAGTATTTTTCAATGTTATTAAGATCATAATTACTGGTAAACAAAGTAAGACGCTTTTGTTCCATTCTTTCATTCAAAATAGATAATAAAATTTCATCCCTACTCCACGTACTAACACTTTCACCACCAATATCATCAAACACCGCCACTTCTGCTTTTCGTAATGATGCTAAACGTTGCATCATCGCATCTTTATCATACATACAATTTTTTAAATCCGAAAGATACTTTGAAACATTAATAAAGGCTACTTTTTTCCCTTGTGCTGCCATTTCATTGATAAAACAGCAGGTAAGATATGTTTTTCCTGTTCCTGGTTCTCCACAAAGGAAAAAGCCTGTTTTTTCATTGGATTTACAAGCTTTCACCATTTCAGTAACTAAATGAAGGTAGGTAGGCGACTCACTTTCCACCTGAATATCACTAAAGCGATACTGCAGTTGCTCCTCACTCATATCACACAGCAAAAATTGTCTTTGATGTACCAACCACTGTTGTTTTTCTTTCTCATAGATACATGGTATTAATACATGATCTAACGCAGAAGCATATTCTAATGATAAATAATATCCTTTCTTTTTCTGTTGGCAACAAGATAATCCATGACAATGTTCACATTTTTTCTTTCCCTCTAAATAATCCTTGAGACGATAAGCATGATGGTAAACAAAGTCATCATCAAGCTGATAATGATGCAGCCATTGTTGAATGATTTCTTCTTTCATTAATTGCTGAATGAGTTGTTCTTTTTCCTGTTGCATTTCTTTATTTAATGGAAAATTAAAATCAATCTTCTGCATTATTATCTCCTCCTAAACTTTTAATTTCTGCCAATAGCGCTGCTCTTTCTTCTTGTGACATCTCTTTTTCTTCTTCTTTTTCCCAGTTTTGGACAATTCCCTGTTGCACATTACGATGACTTTGATAACGAATGACCGAATTTAATTCTTTTTGTTGTTGTTTTTTTGCTGCTTCTAAAGTATCAATTTTTAAACGAACCCAGCTCCCTGCCATTCGTTCAATATCCGTACCAACAATACGTGGATTATCTTTGTCTTTTAATAATCCGGTTTCTAATAAAACGTTGATTACTTCCGGTTGAAGACGATACTCTCCAATCAGTTTTTCAATTAATTTCTGATCTGCCATACCAATGGTTGCCCCATTCTGTTTATATTCCAAATATCGTTTGGGAGGTAATTGATAGGGATCCGGATTGTCATTCACATATTTCGCTTTTGTTTTCATGCAAGCTTTTTTTAGTTTCTCAGCATTGAATTTTCCTTCCGGAAGGTCCATTCCTTTTCCAATCAATGTTCGCATCATTTTTTCGTTAATTCCATAGATTGTTGCGATTTCTGCAATGGTTCTAATATTCTTTTTGGTTCTCTCTCGCAATGGAAAAACCAATTCACTCAACCCATTTAAAAAGATTTTTTCATCAAAGATGACATTTAAAAAGCGATACCCAACTTCTTCCATTTCCTCTTTGACACTCTGAAAAGTTTTTTCTCTTTCCATATCCCAGTTATGACTTAAAGTGTCTTGCATAGTAGCAGATATTTCTTGATATCCACTTTTGTTCGTCCTTTTATTTACAAAATTTGATTTATAAAAAGCCACTGTATCTTTTCCCATGGCATTTAAAAATAATTTCCCAAAAACTTCATGAGACAAAAAACGAGAGATTTTCATAGGAACATCTAATACATACAAATACGTATCTTTTTCTTCATTATAATAGGTGCGAAGTAATAAAAATTCTTCGCATTTCTTTCTCGCTTTTTCCATTGCCCCATCGCTCATCTTGCATAAACGCAGCATTAATTGATGATTGCTAATCGATAATTCATTCAGCTTGATTGCCAATAATGTTGTATAGAACAAATAGGCTTGTTCTCCTAATAACGGCAAATATAATAAATTTAATGATGAATATAGATGAGGGGACATATCTTTATGTAATTCTATTATTACCTTACTTTCTTTTTTGATCATCAAATCCCTCCTCTGCTAATATTTTTTTTATTTGTTCTTCTACATTGTCATCTTCATTGTTATAAATAATTTTATCACTACGATTTCTTTTTTCCTCTGCACTCATTTGCATCGAAAGTCTTGCCTTTATTTCTTCTGTTTTCATATTACGATTTTGAATTAAACGTTGAAAGCATGTTTTTTGATCACAATACACACACCATACTTCATCAAAATAACATTCCCAACCCTTTTCAAAAAGCAAAGGAACTTCACATACTACTAACTTTTCGCTTTCATGAAGTTGAAAAAATCGTTTCATCTTTTCTATCATCATAGGATATAGCATATTTTCCAATTGTTCTCGCTTTTTCGCATCCGAAAAAACAAGTTGTGCTAGCCCCTTTTTATCACTCACATGAAAATGATCGATCAAGACACTTTCTTGTTCTTTTCGCACTATTTTCGCCACTTCATCAAGATCAAGCACAAAAACACCGTATGCTTTGATACAGCGAATAATATACGATTTTCCACTCCCGATACTACCGGTAACTGCAATTTTTTTCATTCTCTTATTTCCGTTTCTGACAATTGCGACAATAACAAGTTCCTCTTCCATTGATTTGTTTCTTTTCAATACGTTTCCCACATCTAGGACAAGCTTCCCCTTTACGCTCATGTACTTTTAGTTGCAATTGAAATCTTCCATCCACTTTTAACGATGAAGTATAGCTACGAATCGTTGTCCCTCCTGCACGGATTGCACCATTTAAAATACGACGTGTATGATATAATACATTTTCCATATCTTTTTTCGACAAACGATACGTTTTACTACAAGGATGTAATTCACAAGCAAAACAAATCTCATCCGCATAGATATTCCCCACACCAGCCATAACATTTTGATCCAATAAAAACTGTTTTAATGTAATTTTTCTTTGCTTTGCTTTCTGATACAAATATTCTGATGTTACTCTTTCATCAAAAGCATCATATCCTACATTTTTAAAACAAGGAAGGGTAGCGTATGTTTGTGTTTTTAAATAGCAATACATTCTACCAAATTTCCTTGTATCATGATAGCGTAATTGGCGGCCATCTTCCAAATGAAAAATGACATGAGTATGCTTATCAATAGGAGCATCATGATCTTGCAAATAGAATTTTCCTTCCATTCGTAAATGAACCACAAAATAGTGATGGACACATTCAAAAATCATATATTTCCCAATGCGATGATACTTTTGTATCCTTTCTCCTCGCATTGCTTGAATAAAGAAATCAACGTTACTATCGGCAATGATATTGTTATAAAAAATCTGGATTTCCTTAAAACGAGCATTTCTAAGTTGTTTTTCTAAAGTACGTAATACTGTCTCTACTTCTGGAAGTTCTGGCATATTATTTGATTGTGTAATAATCCTTTCCAAATCCACCATCGGCTTTTAACGGTACTTTCAACTCGCAAACATGCTCCATTCCTTTTTTTACAATTTCTTCCAGTATTTCTTGTTCCTCGATAACGACATCAAAAATTAGTTCATCATGAACCTGCAAAATCATCTTGCTTTTTAAATGATGTTCCTTCATCAATCGATCTACTTTAATCATTGCTAATTTGATCAAATCAGCAGCACTTCCTTGAATCGGCGCATTCATTGCTGCTCGTTTTCCAAATTCTCTTGTCATATAATTTTTATCATTAATTTCAGGAATCATTCTTCTTCGGTTAAAAATTGTTGAAACATATCCATTTTCTTTACAGAAGACAATTGTTTTTTCCATAAAGGATTTAATTTTTGGATAACTTTCAAAATATCGTTCCATGAATTCTTTTGCTTCATTACGAGTAATTCCTAGCTCCTGCGATAACCCAAATTCGGTTTGTCCATAGACGATACCAAAATTAACTACTTTTGCTTCTCTTCGCATCGCAGAAGTTACTTCCTCTTTTTTCACTCCATAAATATCCATTGCCGTCTTTGTATGAATATCAAATCCTTGATGAAATGCTTCGATCATTTTATCTTCCTCTGCCATATGAGCCAACATCCTTAACTCAATCTGAGAATAATCTACGGTATACATAAGATGTCCAGGGCTCGCAATAAATGCTTTACGAATTTGCTTTGCCTCTTCATCACGAACACTGATATTTTGTAGATTAGGTTCACTTGATGACAAACGTCCTGTCTGTGTTAAACACTGATTAAATATGGTATGAATCTTACCATCGCTTCTCACATACTTTTTTAATCCTTCGGCATAAGTGGAATAAATTTTTTGATATTTTCTTTGTGACATCAACAATGGAATTATCGGATGAGCATTTTGCAGTTTTTCTAGAACATCAACTGCAGTACTTCTTTTTTTGTTGCTTTTTAATTTCAATTCATCAAATAATACTTCAGCCAATTGTTTTGGTGAATTCACGTTAAACTCATGTCCTGCAAGTTGATAAATTTGTTCCTCTAGTTTTTTTATTATAGTAAGCGTTGACTGAGCAATCTCATCTAATACACTAGCATCAATCATTACACCCTCTTTTTCCATCTGAAACAATAAATACGATAAAGGCATTTCCATTTCATTCAAAATAAACATTAAATCCTTTTCTTCAATCTCATTCATGATAGAATCTTTTGTTTCATAAAACATTTGACTTTGAAATGCAAGATATTCTTTTTTTTCAGTTTCATCTATTAAGATTGGTTTCCCACTTTTCCCATAGATATCACTTTTCTTTTTCTCTTCATAATAATGGTATTTATCTAACCATTTCTCATAACTAATCAAGGTATTATCACAAAGAAAAGAGGCTATCATCAAATCGAAGGAAAAAGGATGAAACGAAAATCCATAGCGATCCAATAAATGGTACATCTGTTTCACATCATAGCCAAATTTTGCAATATCACTATTGAGATAATTTTGTAATCCTTCGTCCATTAGCATATTATCTTTGCTCATATAGTAAATATGCTCTTTTCCATGCAAAACGATTCCATACAAAGTAGCATCATAATAGGGTTCATTATCGAAATCTAAAGTAATGCACATATTCTCTTCGATCATGCTCTCTTTCAAACAGGAAACTTCCTCTATCACAACGTGTTTTCTTTCTTGTCGGACATTCAAATCCTGTTTTACTAAAGAATTCATTTCATATTTTCTAAAAAATTGATTCAATGTTTCATAATTTGGAGCAAAGCAAAAATCATTCAAATCAAATGCGAACTGACAATCTGTCTTAATGGTTGCTAATTGCTTTGATAGAAATGCCATTGCTTTATCCGCTTCTAGTTTTTCTTTTAGTTTTCCTTTTATTTCACTCAAATGTTCATACACTTGTTCCAAACTACCATACTCATTCAATAATTTTGTTGCAGTTTTTTCTCCTATCCCTTTGACTCCAGGAATATTATCCGAACTATCTCCGCTTAATCCTTTGAAATCAATGATTTGAAGTGGCTGCAATGACATCATTTCCATTAAGACTTGAGCATTTACTAACTGCATATCAGTAATCCCTTTTTTCATCAATAATACATCTGTCGTATCATCAATCAATTGCAGTAAATCTTTATCACTTGAAAGAATATGAACCTGATGTTGAGGATATCGTTTTGCTAACGATCCAATAATATCATCTGCTTCAATTCCCTCTTCTTCATAACGAAAGATATGATACGCATCCAAAAACTCTCTAGCAATTGGAAACTGCACCTTCAGCTCCTCATCTATCTCTTTTCTTGTTCCTTTGTATGCTTCATATTCTTGGTGTCGAAACGTAGGTTTCCCAGCATCCCATGCAACCATCACATGATCTGGATTAAGTTGAGCAATTGCCTTATTAATCATATTCGCAAAACCAAATACGGCATTGGTTGGTACACCATTACTCGTACTCATAAAATTACCACGATAAGCGGTAGCATGATAAGCTCGAAACAACATTGAATTTCCATCAATCAACAAAATATCTTTCGCCATTATAATCCCTCCATGGTTCTTATTTTACCACAAAAACCAAGGTCTATCTTCTACTTTATTAGGAAAGGTTAATTTTATTTTTGCCATTGATACTAATCACAACATCATTTACCGAGATAGAGAAAGCATCCAATTCTTTCAATTGCGATAAATTCTTTTTTAATAATGAAACGATCTCTTTTTTCACCGTTTTATCTTTTGTCAACACTTCACTATTCAAATATAGAATAAGTACTTTGTCCTTTTTCTTACAAGGTTGACTCATTCTTACTTTCCTATCATAAAGTGGGTTATTTAATTGCGAAGCAGCATTTAAAGAAGAAAGCATTTGCCTCATAATTTCATTATAATCATTTCTATTTTTTATCCTAACACTTTGTAAAACAGGATAAGTTTTACCATTTACTTCTTTTTCATAATAAAATTCAAGTTGGCTTCCTTCATGAAGATACAAATTCGTATTTTTTAAATGATTGATTCCAAAACGTCGATCATGATACACAATCGGCGTCTGTTTTTTTGGCATAGATTTTAGCAATTCTCCATTCATCATGATTTCTAGCTTTTTGACATCATTAAATTGAGTAGCATTATACAATAGCGCTTCCAATAGACGTAACTCTTTATCGGCTTCGTAAGATAAAGAAGAGAAATCCAAGGTCATAACTTGATCCTTGATCATCACCTTTTCCAATACCGTATCCGTATTCAAAAGCGATTGAAAGCCTCTTCCCTCTTGCATCATGCTATGGACAATTTCTATCATTTTATCTTCACTTTTCTGATTGGATGTGTTCATTGTAACTTCTACTAATACATCATCCGATAACAAATAGGCATTCATCCTCTCTTTTTCAGAAGATATTGTAATTGCCTCCTCCTGATGGAGGATACCAAAAAAAACAAAACATAGTAGTGCAGAAATAATCAATAAAAAATAGATAGGAATCTGCATTTTTTTCATAAAGACACCTCTATTTAAATTATATAAAAAGGAAAATAGGATATGTCTATTTTCCTTTTTAATTATTGAAAATTTGATCCAAAATATTATTGTCTTCTTCTAATGCCTTTGTACCCACATAACGAAGGGTCAATGGTTGATAATTTTTTCCAGTCGTATTTTCTTTATCTTTTGGATAACGTACAATAAATCCATATTTTTTCGCATTTTCCAACAACCATTTTGATGGTTCACTTTCTCCGATTTCACTTTCTTGCATTTCAGCTATGGTAAAGGTAATCGTATATCCCATCTGGTGTTCACTTTGTCCTGGATAATCTTCATACTTCTGAAATTCGTCAACACCATATTTTACAATGGCTTGATCATAAAGGGTATTTTGATCCTCATAGCTGATATATCCTTTCGTCAAAATTAAACCTCCACAAGTTTTTTGGTTTGTTGAACTAATATCACTACAAAGTTGTGTCAATGGTTCAATAAGCTCATCTTTCACTTCAATTACACCGGTGTTCAAAGCGGAAGCGATAGGAATGATGGAACTATCTACCATGACCAAATCGTTTGGAATATAGCGATAAAGAGTTTCCTTTTTTCCTATTTTCACATCGATTTGGGATGGATTTTCTATCAATTTTGCATCCTTGATATAGGGATAATTACCATCGTAAAATTCAGAAAGCATCGAATAATCATAATTTGTTATTAAATTTTCCAACATAGAAGTAGACGAAAACTGCTTTCGATAGGTATTCACAAAAGTGACTATTTGTTGCAGATCATTAGGACGTACCAATCGGCAACATTCATAATATAAAGTATTTTTTACATTAAAACCTTCCAAATTAATAAAATCCATAAACTGTTCTGGTTTAATATGCTGTTGAATAATATAGTTTATATCCTCGTCGCTTAATTTTTCTTCCATGATCGCTCTTTGTTCTGAACTAACCGTATACTGATAACGAGCCAAACGATCATAAGAATCATTTAACAAATGGATACATGTTACTGAAAATAGAATCAGCACTGCAATCAGCAGGATTCTTTTTGCTTTCATGCAATCACCTCTTTTTTTATTATAACAAAAGTGTTTTTAGAATGAAAGAATTGATTATTTATTATCCTTTTTGATTATGATAAAATAACGTTACGAAAAGGGTGTATAAAATGAAACATAAATTATTAAAAATATTGTCATTTTTGCTGATCATCGCAATCATAATAGCAAGTTGTTTATTCTATGCTATTTATATTTCACCAGATAAATTAACGATTCGTTACGATGCATTTTCATCCAAAAAAATACCAACCTCTTTGGATGATGTCAATATTGGCTTTTTCAGCGATGTCTATTATATGAGTTTTATGGATCAAGATCGCTTTGATCGAATGTTGGATCAAATCAAAAGCACCGATATTGATATTCTAATCTTTGGCGGCGATTTATTTGCCAATCCAACAGATCCTAATATCACTGCAGAAGTGATTTCAGAAATGACCCAAAAATTAAGTGAATTAGATGCTCCATTAGGAAAATTCTATGTATTAGGAGAAATTGACAATAGTACACCCGATACCCGCACCTTGATTTCTAATATCCTTTATAATGCCGGATTTGAAGATATGACAAACCATAGTTTTAAGATTCATAATGGCAAATTGGAAAGCATCACTCTAATCGGTTTAGATAATTGTATCAATGGTAGTGTCGATGTCCAAAGTGCATTTAATGGCACAAGCACTGACAGTTACACCATTTTAGTTTCTCATACACCTGATAATATAAATGTTGTAGGAGATGGTAGTATTGATGTTATGCTTGCGGGGCATTCTTTCGGTGGTCAAATTTATTTACCAATCTTAGGTACTATGAATAAAATCGAAGGAGCCACCAATTACTATCATGGAACTTATACGCTCAATAATAAAACATTGATCGTATCCAATGGATTGGGTACAAAAGAAATGGATATGCGTTTATTTTGTCCTCCTCAATTTAATATTATCCGTTTAAATCATCGCAATTAAACCATCGATTTTTAAATCATCAATCGTCAACGATAGAAGCGATAAACGATATATATTTTGACAATAATAAACATATTTTAAGGATCATTTACCAATGGATCCTTTTCTTTTCGATTTTCTTTTTCCCAAATCATAAGAAAAGATTTCTCTTTTCATAGCTATGTTATTATCGCAATCTATGTTAGAGAAATCATATGTTTGTTATCATTATATAATTTTTGTTGTCCACTGTTCTAAATTCCAAATCTCATCCACGATATCTTCATAAAATTCAGGATCATGTGATACTAATAAAATAGTGCCTTTATAATCTTTTAATGCCCGTTTCAACTCTTCCTTGGCATCCACATCCAAATGATTCGTAGGTTCATCTAGTACTAAAACATTACAATCACGATTCATTATTTTACACAATCGTACTTTTGCTTGCTCTCCACCAGAAAGAACACACATCGCTGACTCAATATGATCTGTTGTTAATGCACATTGTGCAAGAGCAGCTCTTACTTCTCCGTTGGTATATCCAGGAAACTCTTCCCAAAAATAATCCAATGCACTTTGATAAACAGTGGATTCTTCTTGTTCAAAAAAACCAATTTCAACAAATGGATCTACTTCCACCATACCGGAGAGTGGTGGAATGATAGAGAGCAGTGTCTTTAACAATGTCGTTTTTCCTAATCCATTTACTCCCTTGATTGCAACTCTTTGATTTCGTTGCAGATGTAATGTCATTGGCTTTGTTAAAGCATCATCATAACCTATGACTAATTCTTTTGCTTCAAAAATCATACGACCTGGTGTACGAGATTCTCGAAAAGAAAAATGCGGTTTTAATTTTTCCTTTGGTTTGCTTAACAATTCCATTTTATCTAGTTTTTTCTGCCGTGAATGTGCCATATTTCTAGTCGCTACGCGAGCTTTATTTCGCGCAATAAAATCTTCTAAATCTTCAATTTCTTTTTGCTGCTTGCGATAGGCTGCTTCTTGCTGTCTTCGTTTCAACTCATACTGTGTTATAAAGTAATCATAATCTCCAGCATAGCGTGTTAAAACACCATTTTCGATATGATAGATTAAATTCACTACTTGATTTAAAAAAGAGATGTCATGGGAAATTAAAATAAAAGCATTTTCATAATTCTGTAAAAAAGTTGTCAACCAACGAATGTGTTCCTCATCAAGATAATTTGTTGGCTCATCCAGTAATAGAATCATAGGATTCTCTAATAGCAATTTACACAATAGAACTTTTGATCGTTGTCCTCCGGATAGTTGAGAAACATCTTTATCCAATCCAATTTCTAATAATCCTAAACCATTAGCTGCTTCATTGATTTTCGTATCAATCGTATAAAAACCACTATGATCTAAAATATCTTGTATTTCTCCAACTTCTTCCATACACCGATTCATTTCTTCTTCACTGCAATCACACATTTTTTCATACAGCGACATCATTTCTTTTTCTAAATCAAACAAATGGACAAAAGCATCTTCTAATATTTGTTTGATGGTTTTTCCTTTTTCTAGTACCGTATGTTGATCAAGATAACCGGTGGTGATACGATTGCACCACTCGACTTTTCCTTCTTCCGGTGATAGTTTTCCGGTTACAATATTTAAAAAAGTGCTTTTCCCTTCTCCATTCGCACCAATCAAACCGACATGTTCACCATTTAATAAACGAAAGGAAACATTTTCTAAAATCTGTCTACCACCAAAACTATGTGACACATTACTTACATTTAATATACTCATAAATCCTCCAAACCAAGAAAAAAAGCAATTGCTTGCTTTTTCATTTTAACGAAGTTACAGGAGCCAGCTTTCCAACAAAGAGACTCCTGCGAGGTGTTTTTTCATATCATCTTGTTCCCATTCGAAAAAATGGATGAAATATACGCTACAAAAGATATGTCAAACCAAAATCCTCCATCCTTATTCTAACATAAGTAAGCCGCAGTTGGCGGCTTATTTTAAATAATTCTTAAATAATCTCCTACAATATTATCCCAAGTTCTAGCACCCAACACACCATCCGGAGTAATACCATAATAATATTGATACATCATTACTGCCATACGGGTCTGATTTCCAAAAATTCCATCCACGGTTAACGGTCTAAGACATGGCGTTGTTTCAGCAATCGCATTAATATACTGTTGCATTTTATAAACATCCAACCCCCTAGAACCTAGACTTAAAAAATATGCTTGTGAGGCTACTGGAATATTAGGAAAAACATTAAAATCATTTAATTTGTTAATCAGCGCATCCCAAGTGACATCACCCACGATACCATCAACTGGAAGTCCTACTGCTCTTTGAAACTGCTGTACTGCTGTTTTTGTTCCAGAACCATAAATACCGTCTTGAGCAACACGATTGGTAATCAAGCCATTGCTTTGCATAATATTTAAATATCCTTGAATTTTATTGACAGCGATTCCGATATCTCCACTTTGCTTTACATAATTTGTCGCCATAATATTCTCCTTTCACTTTACTTTATGTAAATCCAAAAGGAATGATTGGGCATTGTCTTTTCTATAGAATAGAAAAAAAGGATTCTCACATGAGAATCTCTTTTCTTCTATTTTAATACTTCCTGGCATCTTTCGCACAGACCTTCTTCATGATCAGAATCTGTTATATTCCAACATCTTGGACATACCTTTCCTTCACATTTATGAACATCTGCTTCTACTGTTCCATAAGCTGTTAATGACGATTCACTGAAGCTTACTTTGGATACAATTAACCATTGATTTAATTGGCAGCCGACCACACGATCAATGACACTCTTTACTTCATCACTAACATGTAATGTAACATGAGCTTCTAATGATTTACCAATAATTTTCGCATTACGTGCTTCTTCAATCGCCTTGAAAACATCGCTTCGTAATGCCATCATGATAGCCATATCTGACTTAATGGATTCGCTATTCATAATTACTTCTTCTTCATTGAATCGCTGTAAATGTACCGTTTCTCCATCATATTCATTAAAATACCAAGTTATTTCCTCCGCTGTATGACAAAGAATAGGTGCCCATAATTTTAATAAAGTATCAACACATTGATAAATAACGGTTTGTACTTGTCTTCTTCGTTTACTATCCTGTTTTTCAATATAAAGAATATCTTTTGTGAAATCCAAATAATAAGCACTTAATACATTCGTCATAAAAGTTGTCAATTTTGTTGTAACCGATGGGAAATCATATCCTGCATAAGCTGCTTTTACTTCTTTGCTTACTTCATATAACTGAATTAATACATGTTGATCGATAACCGTTAACTCATTTGTTGCTATTTTGTCTTCTTTGGTGAAGTCATTGATATTACCTAATAAGAATTTAAATGTATTTCTAACCTTACGATAATTTTCACTTACCTGTTTTAAGATGTTATCCCCCATAGAACAATCCGCTTGATAATCGACAGAAGCTGCCCACAAACGCAGAATGTCAGCACCATATTTACTAGTTACTTGACTAGGTGCAACTGCATTCCACTGAGATTTGCTCATCTTAACACCTTTTTCATCCATACAGAAACCATGAGATAATACTTGTTTATATGGTGAATGTCCGTGAACCGCAGTACCAACGATCAAAGAAGAATTGAACCATCCACGATATTGGTCGCTTCCTTCAAAATAAAGATCAGCTGGATATCCTAATCCTCTCTCTTTCATCGCACCAGTATGAGAGCTTCCGGAATCAAACCATACATCCATGGTATCTAATTCTTTTCTAAAAATACCATTAGGACTTAATGGATTACAATATCCTTCTGGTAATAAGTCTTTCGCTTCTCTCTCAAACCAAATATTGCTTCCATATTCTCTAAATAGATCTGCCACATGGTCAAATACTTCTTTTTCCATAATAGGTGTATCATCTTCGGTATAGAAAATTGGAATTGGAACACCCCAAGCACGCTGACGAGAGATACACCAATCCCCACGATCAGCAATCATGTTATGCATTCTCTGCTGTCCCCAACTAGGAATCCAATCAACCGCATCAATTTCTGCCAATAATTGATCTCTAATCTTATCAATTGAAGCAAACCACTGTGTCGTAGCACGGAAAATAATTGGTTTCTTGGTACGCCAATCATGTGGATAAGAGTGAGTAATAAATTCTAACTTTAATAGTGCTCCTAACTCATCCAATTTCAAAGTTACCGTTTTATTGGCATCTTCGACATACTGACCAGCAAGCCATTCACCACAATCTTCCATCATACAGCCATGTTCATCGACATTACAATAAGCAGGAAGACCATATTTCATTCCTACGAAGAAGTCATCCGCACCAAATCCAGGAGCAGTATGAACACATCCTGTACCAGCATCATCCGTAACATGATCCCCAAGAATGATTAACGACTCCTTGTCGTATAATGGATGTTGACAAGTAATCATTTCTAATTCTTTTCCCTTGAATGTTTTCATTACTTCTCTTTCTTTCAATTCAAATTTATCACATAACTCTTCTACTTTGGTATCTAACATAATCAGGTTACCCTTTTCTGTTTTCACTAAAGCGTACGTGTATCTTTCATTTAAACAGATTGCTAAATTTGCCGGAATGGTCCAGGGAGTTGTTGTCCAAATAACAAAGTTATCTTCTTCCGGTGTTAAAATACCCTTTCCATCTTTTACCGCAAATTTAACAAAAATAGTTGGACTCTTCACATCTTTATATTCAATTTCGGCTTCTGCCAGAGCACTTTCACTAGATGGTGACCAATAAACTGGTTTTAATCCCTTATAAATCAAACCATCCATTGCCATTTTGCCAAACACTTCAATCTGTTTTGCTTCAAAATCTTTCTGCAATGTAATATAAGGGTGATCGTAATCGCCGATACATCCTAATGAAAGGAAACCTTTCTTCTGATTTTCCACTTGTTCTAATGCGTAATCATAGCACAGTTTTCGAAAATCACTTAATGGCATTTTCTTTCGATCATAACCTTTTTTCGTAATTGCTGTTTCAATTGGTAATCCATGCGTATCCCATCCTGGAATGAATGGGGTTTGGTAACCAGCCATAAATTTAGAACGAACAATAACATCTTTCAATGTTTTATTCAATCCATGCCCTAAATGAATATCACCGTTGGCATAAGGAGGCCCATCATGTAATACAAAAGGTTCGCATCCTTCTCTTTTCTCCAACATTTTTTCATACAGTTTTTCATCTTGCCATTTCTTTTGAATCTTTGGTTCTTTCGTTGGTAATTTTCCACGCATCTCAAAGTCCGTTTTTGGCATCAGTAAGGTGTCTTTATACTCCATTTTCAATTCCTCCTTATAAAATAAAAAGCATCCTTATTGCTAAGGACGCTTATTACAAACGCGGTACCACCTTAGTTCATACTGATTCACAGTATGCCCTTCATTTCCATTAACGCAGGCTTACGAATTTTCCTACTCAGTTTCAGAAAATCTGCTCCTAAGTGATTTTTATGATTTCCTGTCATTGATTTTCACCAACCATCAACTCTCTCTCACATTCCTTCATAAACATGTCTTATTCATCGCATTTCTTTTTTTAATTTACTTACTCATCACACTTTTTTAATAATTCAGCACTTGGAATCGGTGGAACATCAAAGCGCTCGATCGATTCAATCAATTGTACTAATTGCTCATTCATTGAATCTTTAATTCCTTGCGCTTCCACTCCTAAACGACTAATGCTTTCCAAGATATCTCTTGCACAATAGTAAGCTTCTTTTATGATAGCATCTGCATTATCATTCGCATTTTGAATGATTTGATTGGCTTCTTTTAAAGCAATCTGCGCCATCTGCGTTGCGGCACTCTCCTTCACCTCAATGTCGTGCGTCATATCCTTCAGTTGCTGTTGCAAAGAAAGAATTTTATTTTGATCTTCTTCACTTTGTAAACGATAAGCTTCCAAATTTTTCTTCAATGCCGCATTTTCTTCTTCAAGGTTATGGATCGCCATATCTACTTGATAACGATTATAGCCTTTTCTCATCGTATCAAACTGCACGATACTCACCTCTCTAAAGATACTTTCCTATCCGAATCAAGAAATGTTGTTTGCGCGTCTTCCGATTTAAGTCCTCAATCACAAACTTTCCATATCCCCGGATAGAAACAGTACTATTATTATTACATAAGTAATCATAATCTTCAAGCACAACTTGATTTACTTTTACCTTACCAGAGCGAATCAATTGCTTTGCTTTTTCTCGAGAAAGATGGGCTATTGCAGCTACTAATGCATCCGCACGAAAAGAAGAAACCACACATTCGTAGTAATCCAATTGCGGCACAAAAACGATTTCTCCCTGATAATGAGAAAGTGTGATAGGAACTCGTTTAACCTGTGTTAAATGTTGAATTAAATAATCTGCAATTTCTTGCTCTGCATAGATAACAATTCGACCATCTTGCACAATGATATCCCCTACCACTTTTCTCTCGATCCCTAAATTCATTAACGCCCCTAATACATCACGATGAGTTACTTGATGATACTTACCATCAAAGGTATCCGTTAATGCCACAATAGGAAACACGATATCTTCTTCCTCATACATTGTGATTGCCATTCGTTTTAATTCACTGTTTTCATAGCCTCCTTCTTCATAAAGAAAGCAGCCTTTGACTACTTGTTTTACAATCAATCGCTCATGTTCACTATAAAAAGGGGTGAAGATTATTTTCTGATACCGTTTTGCCATTTCTTCCAAATCTAGTATCCTTGAAATAAAATCTTCATACCCCTTAAAGTGCATCAGCAGATTTTTACGATTCCTCGTTTGTCGCATCGCCATCAATGGCTCCATGTACTCCCATTGATTTTGGAGTGCAAAGAATCACATTTGTACCAATTTTTTGAATCGTTCCATCTAACGCAAAAGTGACACCAGTTAAAAAATCAATCGTTCTTTGTGCATATTCACGAGTCAACTTATGTAAGTTCACAACGACAGCACGGTTTTCTTTAATTCTTCCAGCCACCTCATCAACTTCATCATAAGAACGTGGCTCAAACAACACCATTTTTGTATCATTTGTCAAACGAGAAACTGCTTTTGACTTTGGTTTTTCATATTCAGAAATTGATTCCACTTCATCATCTTCATATTCTAATACTTCTTCTTCATCCATCGGAGAGATGAATTCTTTAATTTTCTGAGTAAAATTCATATAATCTTCCTCCATTATTATCTGTATTATAACACGATAGAATTAGGGTTTCAACGTAAAAAAAAGAGACTTACCTTGTCCTTCTATCCTTTATAAAAGCAGAAAACGACAATACTATACACTCATAATCAAACACCTTTAGGAAAAACCATTTTCTTTATCAAAACAAAACTACAGATCATAAAATCAAGGAAGCATTCTTTACTATCGTTTCGTTAAGGATGTCCTATAATATACAAAAATTTCGTGCCAATCAAGTTTGTAATCGAAACAAAAAGGAATCCTCCACATCTTCTTTCTACGGAGGATTTTTATCCTTATGCTCATTTCCCTATCACAAAAGCACTTTTATTTATTAAAATGAATACTTCTATCATTACCAATTAGAATCACATCCGTCCCAATCGAATTAATATTTTCTATTTTAATTGGAATGCGTTTGGTTTTAAAAAACCATGGCATACATCTTGCCAACAAACTCGGCTTTTCTTCTACAACCACAGAGATGATACAATAGCTTCTTAAATCAATTTCTAAATCACGAATATACCCTACCATTTCCCCATTTTCTGTATTCACTACTACTTTGCACATTAATTTAGAAAGTCGCATCGCTATCACCTGTTGTATTCTATGCGATAAAAGAACAAACATTTCCTACTACATATCAAACTGTTTTCGTAATTGCAATAATGCATTCTTTTCCAACCGTGATACTTGTGCTTGTGAAATCCCCAATTCTTTTGCAATTTCATTTTGTGTCATATCTTCATAATAACGTTTTTTAATTATGCATAATTCTTTATCTTCTAACCGTTTCATGCTTTTCTGTAACGTAATTAAATTATGTATTTTTTGTGCATCGTCCCGATCATCCTTAATTTGATCCAACAAAAACATTTCATCTCCATCACTATTATAAATCGGTTCGAAAATGGAAATTACAGCATTCATACTTCCTAATGCATCAATCACATCTTTATTAGAAACTTCTAATCGTTGTGCTAAATAGTCAATGCTCGGCTCTTTCTGATATTCTTGCATATATTCCTCTTTAACTTGATATAACTTATATGAAATATCTTTTAAATGTCGTGCTATTTTAACACTTTGATAATCCCTCAAATAGCGTTTCATTTCACCTAATATCATAGGCACTGCATAAGTAGAAAAACGCACTTCATGCGAGAGATCAAAATGATCAATGGCTTTGATCAACCCAATGCATCCTACTTGAAATAAATCATCCATATTTTCGCATCGATTCGCAAAACGTTGTACTAAAGATAACACTAATTTCAAATTTCCTTCTATTAATTTTGCTTTTGCTTGTTCATCATTTTCTTTTTGCACTTTCAAAAACAAAGCTCTCATTTCATCGTTTTTCAACACCGTTAGATGAGAGGTATTGACTCCTGTGATATCCACTTTGTACCGACTCATACTGTTCCTCCATAACTCGCTAGTACAAGTGTTCCCTTTCCTTTCTTTTCCTATACAGAAGTCAAAGTGTCAAAAAATGGAAAAGAAAAAGGACACGTTAAGTACGGTCCTTCAGTGCTATTTTTAGTTTGGCAATGATCTTTTTTTCCAATCTCGATATATAAGATTGCGAAATCCCCAAAATAGCAGCGATGTCTTTTTGTGTTAGTTCTTCATGTTGAATTCCATAACGCATCTGCATAATTTGACGTTCCCTCTGTTTTAATGAATCTAACGCTTTCATCAATTCCCTTTTATTTTCTTTATCATCAAATTCTTTTGTAACAGTATCGGCTTCGGTTCCAATGATATCCGATAACAATAATTCATTTCCGTCATAATCTACATTCAGCGGTTCATCAAAACTAACCTCCACCTTTCGCTTACTTTTCTTTCGCAAATACATCAAAATTTCATTTTCGATACAGCGAGATGCATAGGTAACTAATTTAATTCCTTTCTCTCTTTTATAGGTATTGACTGCTTTGATCAATCCAATGGAGCCAATGCTAATCAAATCTTCCATAAAAACCGGATTGCTTTCATACCGTTTCGCAATAAATACCACTAACCTTAAATTGTGCTCAATCAATAAATCTCTCGCTTTTTCATCTCCGTTTTCATAGGCAATCAACGCTTCCATTTCTTCTTGAGTAGACAACGGTTTTGGTAATGCATCATTGCCATGTATGTAATGAATCTCATTACAACAATTTCTCACAAATAAGAACTTCCAAATTCTTTCTAACCACATAATATCACTCCTACATTTCGATATTCAACAGACATTGGCAACCCCATTCCAATTTCACATCCTTATCTAAACATATGAAACAAAGACATTTTTTATACCTTTCTATTTTGATTTCCGCCTTTGTGCAATTAAGCCATTCTGTTTTATTTAACGTCGTAACTGCGACCTTTTCCCATTGAAATTGCTTCGTTAAAAAATGCTTTCGATAGCTTTTATCCAAAAAAAGAACCGGTCGATTTTGATGCATGACATGATTGCCACTATCCATATACCCTCTTACTTTTAATTGCTTATCAGCGTAGATTACTAATGACACGATAAAATCACTAACTTTCAAATAATTCATCCATTTTTTCTTTATGACGAAAAGGAAAAAAAGTAATAATATCCAAACACCAAAGGGGCATATTGCTAAGGGAACAAAATAAACAAGAAGATGAAAGCTCCCGCCCCATAATTTAAAATAAGTGAAAAAAAGCAGATAACGAACAGCAACAAACAATAGAAATTGTCGAATATTAGGATAAAATAACCACCAATATCCACCTGCTAAACAGAGATAATAAATCGGATAAAGCCAATTGTCATAGCATAATACAGCAAAGCTGGTGGAAAAGAAAAAGAAAACATAAAAAAAAGCAGAATGACTTTTTTTTAATGAAAAACAAATACTGCAATAATAAGCAAGCAAATCGCTTAATACTATTGTAATCCAGCTAATCTCAATATAGGATTCCATCCTTGTTCCTCCCACTTAAACAATAACAGAAAAGACTTGCCAGCCCTGTCGAAAAAAAACAGTGAGTCTTACTTCACTCACTGTTATTCTAAGGAGATTAATGTAACTTTATTGATTCCTTTCACCGTTGTCATGCGTTGGATCAACTCATCAACCGATACTCTCATTTCAGAAATATCAACGCTAATTGTTACATTTGCTTTATGATGAATCGGAATATTTTGATTGATTGTAATAATATTGCAATAGCAAGAGGTAATAATATTCAATACCTCCGAGAGCAATCCTTTCTCATGAGAAAGCATAAAAGCGAATACCGCTTTTCTTTCTTTTAAATTATCAGAAGCCTGAAAAACATGGTCTTTGTACTTATAATAGGTACTTCTAGAAAGACCCACTTTTTTTACCGCATCCGATACTTGCACTTCTTCCCCCTGCTCCATCATTGCTTTTACTTTAATTACTTTTTCAAATACATCTGAGAGTACATCTTTATGCACTATTAGATAATCATCTAACATAACTACACTCCTAAAATCACAGTACCTTCTTTATCAACACGCAATAATTCTGTATGCCAGTGATGATCTAAGTCTGCTAGTTTTTTCTTAATCAACGCTGCATTTGCTTTTTCTTCTACAATATTGATTAAAGTAGAGCCACTTCCACTAATCATAAAGCAAACACTATCAACATCTTCACAAATCTTTCTAACCACTTCGTACTCATGAATCAATTTTCGACGATATGGTTCATGAAGTTTATCATCCATTACCTTTTTTAATAAATTTAAATCATATGTTTCAAACGCTTTTAGCACAATCCCTAGTCGAGATAATGTATAAATCGCATCATTTCGAGAAACGGTATCTGGCAATGCTTTTCTTGCCTCTTCGGTCAGTGTTTCAAAATCAGGAATCAAGGCTAAAAAATGGAATCGTTCATCAATGTCATAATGAACACTAACCGATTCATTCTCTAGCATACAAGAAGCACTTAATCCACCAAAAATAGCAGGCGATACATTGTCTGGATGTCCTTCTATGCCACAAGCAAGCTTAAAAATAGCTTTTCGATCAATCGGTGTATCCGTCAAAGCATAGGCTCCAAAAATACCTCCAACTACGCAAGTAGAACTGCTTCCTAACCCACGAGATACAGGAACATGACAATCGATTCCTATTTTAACACCTTTGACTTTCTTTCCCAATTTCTCTAATGTATGCATAAACGACTGATAAACTAAATTGTTTTCATTTGCAAATTTCTCTTCAAAACCAACAAATTCTAATCCATCGACTTCCTCAAAAGAAAATGTTGTATATAGATTTAAAGCCACACCTAAAGTATCAAAGCCACACCCTACATTGGCACTAGTCGCCGGTACTCTTACTTTCACCATTAGTAAAGCCCATCCACTTTCGCAAGCACATAATTCTTCATTTCATCTTTCGCAATAACATCATCATGAAGAACGGCTTTTTTATCAAGATCTTTTAAGTTATTTGGAATTGGTGTTCCACTCAGTTCATTTAATTTTTTCATCAACATAAATTCATCTTCATCACTATTTCCTACTAATGATTCATAAACACTTCGTGTAAACTTATAAGGAGATGCGGTAGATAAAACCACACATGGATATTTATCTTTCTGTTCTAACATAACCTTATATGCAACCGCAGTATGGGTATCTAACAAATAGTGATCTTTTTCATAGACCATTTTGATGACCGCTTCCGTTTCTTCATTTGTAGCATAACCACAATCAAAAATCGATTGAATCTTCGCTAAAATTTCATCGCTAACACGATATTCGCCATTTTCATTTAACTGTGTCATCAATTCTTTAACATATTGATTATCACAACCACTCATATAATACAGCAAGCGTTCCAAGTTAGAAGAAATTAAGATATCCATACTTGGAGAAATGGTCTTTAAAAAAGGACGTTTTCGGTTATAAACACCGGTTTTGATAAAATCATACAAAACATTATTATCATTTGATGCGCAAATAAAGCGATGAACTGGTAATCCTATCATCTTTGCGTAATAACCTGCTAAAATATTACCAAAATTTCCGGTTGGAACAACAAAATCAATTTCATCTCCCATGGTAATCTTACCCGCATCTGCTAATTTTACATAAGCATAAACATAGTAAACCATCTGTGGAATCAATCGTCCAATATTTATGGAATTGGCACTGGATAATACCATTCCTTTCTTCTTTAATTCGGCCTTGAACATTTCATCTACGAATAACTTTTTAATTTCACTTTGAGCATCGTCGAAGTTTCCTTCAATCGCACAAACTTTTGTGTTTTTTCCTTCTTGCGTTTTCATTTGTGCTTCCTGTACTGTAGAACCTCCATGATTTGGGTAAAATACCATAATTTTGGTACGATCCACATCTTTAAATCCTTCTAAAGCAGCTTTTCCTGTATCCCCACTTGTCGCTGTTAAAATCAAAACATCATCCTTTGCCTTTGTTTTTGTTAATGATGTTTTCACTAACTGTGGCAACATGGATAACCCAATATCTTTAAAAGCACTTGTTGGTCCATTAAATAGCTCCAACACATAGGCATCACTAAGTGCGCTTAATGGTGTGGTCCCTTCTTTCGAGAATTTATTCTGATAGGCTTGATTTACACAATGGCGCACTTCTTCTTTTGAAAAGTCAGGAAGAAATAACTTCATCACTTCCACTGCAATCGTTTCATAATCTTGATTTGCTAAAGCTTCCACATCCAAATGAATCTTTTCTAAATCACGAAGAACAAATAATCCTCCTTCCTCGCTCAGTCCTTGTAATATTGCAGCACTAGCTGTTTTTTTAATATTTTCATCGCGTGTACTTTCGTAAAATGTATTCATAAAAATAACTCCTTGCTTTCTTACTTTTCCTATGATACAATGTTTCCATTCGAAAAACAAGTGTTTTTTAACGAAAGACACAAGGAGGATAGTAATGAACGTAGCAATATTTGGATATGGAACGATTGGAAGTGGTGTTTATGAAATCATCACTGATCATAAATCAGAAGCATTAAAAGAGATACAGGTAACGCGAATCCTTGATTTACCTCAAAACAAAGATAAATTAGCGATTATTACAGATGATATCAATGAAATTCTAAATGACGAAAGCATTGAATTAGTGGTGGAAACCATGGGTGGTCTTCACCCTGCTTATGAATTCATCATGAGTTCGTTACAACATGGAAAACACGTTGTCAGTGCCAACAAAGCCGTGGTTGCAGCTTATTTAGAAGAATTTTTACAAACAGCCAAAGAACATAATGTAAAATTCTTATTTGAAGCAAGTACCGGTGGAGGAATTCCTTGGCTAGCAAGCATATTAAAAGCCAAACGAATTGATAAAATTGATTCTTTCTATGGGATTTTTAATGGTACTAGTAACTTTATTTTAGATCATATGTATCATTATGATAAAGATTTTCACGAATCATTAAAGTTAGCACAGGAATTGGGTTATGCAGAAGCGAATCCAAGTGCTGATATTGATGGGTACGATGTTACAAATAAAGTGGTCATTTCTGCTGCTTTAGCATTCGATGCCTATATCGACCGCAAACAATTTCCTTGCTTCTCTATGTCAAAAATCAGTTTTGACGACATCCACTACTTGAAGGAAAACAACAAAACGGTAAAATATATAGGGGAAGCACAAATCTTAGATGGCTGTTATGAAGCATTTGTCATGCCGAATGTTTTCCCATCTTCTTCCTTGGAAGCGAACGTGAGAACCAATTTTAATATCGCTACGCTCCACGGAGAAACGATTGGGGAATTAAAATTCTTTGGACAAGGAGCTGGTAAACTACCAACTGCGAATGCTATCATTCAGGATATCTTAGACATCCGCATGATGCAAAACGAATATGATACCAATAGAAATGAATGGTATGCTTATTCCGATACACTATTGGCAAACCGTTATCTTATTCGTTCACATCAATCACATGCTTCTGCTTTGATAGAAAAAACAGAGGAATATAATGGAAATTATTATATGTATACAAGTTCCATTACCACAAAAGATATGATGGAACTATATCATTCCATTATGGAAAACGATGAAAATACATTCATTGCTAAAATTGGAAATTTTGAATAAGGAGTTATTATGGTTAAAGTTGTTAAATTTGGGGGTAGTTCTGTTGCGAATGCAAAACAGTTCAAAAAAGTAAAACAAATCATAGAAAGTGATGAGTCGAGACGCTTTGTTGTCGTCAGTGCATCGGGTAGAGAAAACAAAGATGATAATAAAATCACAGATTTGCTATATCTATGCCATGCACATATTAAATATAATATAAGTTGTGACAATATATACCACATGATTGAAGAAAAGTTTCTTCGTATTGCGAAAGAACTTGGGCTTCGCTATAACATAAAAAAAGAGCTGGATTTATTACGAACACAATTAGATAAAAACATTGATTTAGATTATTTAGTGAGCCGAGGCGAATATCTGACAGGACTTTTGATGGCAGAATATCTAGGATATGAATTTGTTGATGCGAAAGACATCATCTTCTTTAATTACGATGGAAGTGTTGATTATCCAAAAATTAAGAAAGCATTTGATGAAATTGTAAAAGAGCACGATCGATTGATTATTCCTGGTTTTTATGGAGCATTGCCAAATGGAAATTTAAAGATCATGAGCCGTGGTGGCGGAGATGTTACCGGTGCCATTATGGCAAATATCATTGATGCGGACGTTTATGAAAATTGGACTGACGTCTCTGGTATTTTGATGGCAGATCCCAGAATCGTAAAAAACCCAAAAGAAATTGACGTCATTAATTACAGTGAACTTCGAGAACTTTCTTATATGGGGGCAAGCGTTCTACACGAAGAAGCCATTTTCCCAGTCAAAGCAAAAGATATTCCAATTCACATCTTAAATACAAATCACCCAGAAAGTAAAGGCACCATCATTCGAGATAATGTAAAAGATAGTGACAACAATGTTATTACTGGTATTGCTGGAAAGAAAGATTTTTCCGTTATCACAGTAAAGAAAAATCATATGTCGAATGAAGTCGGTTTGATAAAAAAAGCATTGGATATCTTTGATCGTTATCGTATTAGCATTGAACATATTCCAAGTGGAATTGATTCATTCTCAGTCATTGTTGAAACCTCTGCCATTAAACCATATCTTTATGAATTAGTGGGTGAAATCAAACGCGATTGCGATCCTGATGAAGTAACAGTAATTGACGAAATTTCATTAATTGCAACTGTAAGTCGTAAAATGAAAAATCGTTCTGGTATGTCAGGTAGGCTATTTACCACATTAGGAAATCATGGTATCAACGTCATTGTAATATCACAAACAAGTGATGAAATGAATATTATAGTTGGAGTTCATAATTCTGACTACGAAAAAACAATCAAAGCCATTTATGAGGAATTTGAAGGAAACCGATAGGAGGAACATGTATGAAAACTTATAATGTAGCGATTCTTGGGGCAACAGGAGCGGTTGGTCAAGAAATGATGAAAGTATTGGAAGAAAGAAATTTTCCGATTAACACTTTAAAATTATTAGCTAGCAAACGCAGTGCAGGTAAAAAAATGATGTTTGCAGGAAAAGAAATTACGATTGAAGAGGCAACTACCGATTCTTTCAAAGGAATGGATATTGTTCTAGGTGCAGCAGAAAATGATATCGCAGAAGCTTTATTACCTAGCGCAGTCGAAGCAGGTGCTTTAGTAATTGATAATTCAAGCGCTTTTCGTTTAAAAGAAGAGGTTCCTCTGGTGGTTCCAGAAGTCAATCCAGAAGATATCTTTAACAATAAAGGATTGATCGCAAATCCTAACTGTGCGACCATTATTGCTTTGGTTGCTATTAATAAATTACATGAATACGCACATGTTAACAGCATGATCGTATCTACCTATCAGGCAGTTTCCGGTGCAGGTAATCCAGGAATCGCTGAATTAAACGAACAAGCACGTCAAGTATTAAATGGTGAAGCCGTAGAGCCAAAATGTTTTCCTTATCAAATCGCATTTAACTTAATTCCTCAGATCGGAGGATTTGATGAAAATGGTTATTCTAGCGAAGAAATGAAAATGCAAAACGAAGGTCGAAAAATACTGCATCACCCAGATTTAAAAGTAACTTGTACTTGTATTCGTATTCCCGTTTTCCGTTCTCACTCCGAATCTATCACATTGACTTTCGACAAGGAAATCGATGTAAAAAAAGCACAGGAATTATTAGCAAACGCAGAAGGTGTGAAACTAGTCGATGATCCTTATCAAAAAGTTTATCCAATGCCGTTAGATACTACCGATCAAGATCTTGTTTTTGTAGGAAGAATTCGTAGCGATTTAACCCACGATGACAATAAAGCACTGACATTATGGTGTTGTGGCGATCAGGTTAGAAAAGGTGCTGCTACAAATGCAGTGCAGATTGCAATCAAATATATTGAAGGACAATAATAAATCTTTCAATTCAAAAAAAAACGATGCCAATCACATCGTTTTTTATGGGTAATCAAATTTTCTGGGGGTCTAAAGTTTAGGGGTCTCTTTAGGGGGATAACTTTAGTGGTCAACTTTGGTGGTCAAATTTAATGCAGTAGTTCATTTGAACTGCTTCTTTTTTTATAATGGTTTTGTGGCTGCTTATCTTC
>JBGUVL010000025.1:0-3597 GCA_045134375.1 Breznakia sp.
ATGTCGTGCTGGGGCTACCACAGCGGCAGAAATAACAGCCTTGGGAATTCCAAGTATTTTAATTCCTTCTCCTTATGTAGCACATAATCATCAATTTTATAACGCTAGTGTATTGGTGGATAAAAAATGTGCATTCATGATTGAGGAAAAAGAGTTAAATAAAGAGGTACTTTATGATAAAATTAATATGATCATTCATAATCAAAAGTTGATGGATGATATGAAAAAAAATGCACTGGCTGTGGGATATCCTAATGCCAGCGATGATATACTTGATTTTATGGAAGAGATTGTGGGGTAACTATGAATTTGTTAGAAAAATTACAAGGATGCGGAGATGTTGAAGTTAACGCTTCTTTGAAAAAGCATACGACATTCCGAATTGGTGGTGAGTGTGCATATTTTGTATATCCAAAAAATGAAATGGCTTTATTGCGTGTATTGGAACTATGTGAAGAATACAATATGCCTTATCGAGTTTTTGGCAAAGGAAGTAACCTTTTATGTAGTGATGATTTTTTTGAAGGGATCATTCTATGCTTGGATCGCTATTTTAATGATTTCAACATTGATTGTGAAGGAAATACTTATGTGCAAGCTGGAGTGTCGTTGATTCTTTTAGCACAAGAGGCAATGAAAGCTTCTATGAGTGGTTTAGAGTTCGCTAGTGGCATACCGGCAACGGTGGGTGGCGCTTTATTTATGAATGCAGGTGCCTATAAAAGCTGTATGGCTGATATTGTTGAAAAAGTATATGTTGTCCGAAATCATCGATGCGAATGGCTGACCAGGGAGGAATTGGATTATTCTTATCGTCATTCTATATTCCATGATCATCGAGAATGGATCATTCTTGGTGCATCTTTAAAGTTAAAACGTGGAGATCAAAGTGAAATACGAGCATTAATGGATTCTCGTAGAGAACGGCGCCTTCAATCGCAACCATTGGATAAACCAAGTGCGGGTAGCGTGTTCCGCAATCCTGAGGCGGCTCCAGCTTGGAAATTGATTGAAGAAATCGGATATCGAGGAAAAAAAATCGGGGGTGCCATGGTATCTGACAAGCATGCAAATTTTATTGTTAACTTCGATGCAGCAAAAGCAATGGATGTGATGTTGTTAATTCAGCAGATTCAGAATGAGGTTTTCAATCAATATGGAATCACTATGAAACCGGAAGTGGAGAAATTCAATTGGAACGAATAGATTACTTTTATGATGAAGTGCTTCAAGAGGATGAATTAGAGCAAAGAGAAAATCGCGCAAATGAAAGCAAGCGTCGCAAACGCAAACGTCGTAGACGCTCTCGCCGAATGCTATTGATTCTCATAGTTCTGCTGATCGTCGCCTATTTTGGCTCTCAGTATTCCAATATCAGAATCGTGGAATTGAAAGGAAATTCTTATTATTCAAAACAGGAAGTAATGGCACTTGCGAAAATTCGTTATGATATGAAATCCATTTTGGCACCTTCTTTTCTGATTGAAAAGCGATTGTCAAATGATACAATGATCAAAAGTGCAAGTGTACATAAGTCATGGAATGGTGTAGTTGTCATTGCATTAGAAGAAGAAAAGCGATTAGGATATTATGAAAAAAAAGGAAAGAAATATTTATTGATTGAAAGCAGTGAAGACATTTTAGTAAAAGATGTAGAACAAATCGTTGATGTTCCATTTTTAAATGGTTTAAATGAAAAACAACGTTCTCGTTATCGAAAAGAAGCGATAACATTAGATTTGGAAAGCTTAGCATTGATTTCCGAAGTATCGCATTACGAAACTAGTTATGATAAAGATATGTTGCAGTTGACCATGCAAGATGGACATATCGTCCGCACGACCTATGAGGGATTAAAAATGTTAGATTCTTATAAAGAGATGTTAAAAGGGGTAAAAACAGATCTAAAATGCATTGTATTTGCGGAAGAAACGAATACAATGTACACAGAAAAGTGTGATTAATGTTGTTTTTATAAAAAATGTGTTATAATCATTAAGATGTAGAGGAGGCTGTATATGTCAGTAACAAGAAACACAAAGTACGGGGATATCAATATTTCCAAGGAAGCTATTACTAGTTTAGCCGGTGGTGTTGTAAGCGAATGCTATGGCGTGGTTGGTATGGCTTCTCAGAAAATGCTAAAAGACGGTTTAGCAGAATTATTGAAAAAAGAAAATTATGCTAAAGGAGTCATTGTAACGGAAAAGGATGGAATGCTTGACTTAGACTTATATATTATTGTTTCTCATGGAGTTAAGATTTCTGAAGTTGTAAATGAAGTACAGAAAAAAGTGAAGTATGTTCTGGAACAGTCTTTGGATATTGAAATTCATGCTGTGAACGTCTATGTTCAGGGTGTTAAAGTCATTGAATAGGAGTTATTGGTATGGAAAGAATTAATGGGACTATATTCAAACAGATGCTGGAAAGTGGCGCAAACAATTTAATGAATCAATATGCTAGAATTGATGCACTTAATGTTTTTCCAGTACCAGATGGTGATACAGGGACGAACATGTCGTTAACTTTCAGCGCAGGAGTTAATGATGCTTTAAAAATTCAAAGTGATTGTATTTCAGATGTTGCAAAGGCATTATCAAAAGGATTGTTGATGGGTGCAAGAGGAAACTCTGGGGTTATTACTTCCCAAATTTTCCGTGGTGTATATCAGTCTGTAAATGGGAATGATGAAATCAATGCATTACAACTTGCGAATGCTTTTGTTAATGGTTCAAGAGTTGCTTATAAGGCAGTAATGCGACCAGTAGAAGGAACGATCCTAACCGTAATTCGTGAAGCAAGTGACTATACGTTATTGTATGCTGCTGATAATGCCGAAACGATTACTTGCATTGATGTAATGGAAAAATTAGTAGCAGAAGCAAAAGAATCTTTGGATCGTACACCAGATTTGCTTCCAGTATTGAAAGAAGTTGGTGTTGTTGATAGCGGGGGCGCAGGTTTACTTGTTATTTTAGAAGGATGTTTAAGTGCGTTAAAAGGAGAAGCTATCGCAAAAGATGAAAATGCTGCTGCCACTACAACGGTAGCAACAGAGATCGAAAGTGATGAGTTTGGTTACTGTACGGAGTTTATTATTCGCTTGGATCCAAATAAGATGGCTACATTTAAAGAGGAAAAATTACGTGATAAATTAGCAAAATTAGGTAATTCATTAGTGGTTGTTCAAGATGAAGAAATCGTAAAAGTTCATGTTCATACTCTTCGTCCTGGAGATGCATTGAATATTGGACAACGTTATGGTGAATTCGTGAAGTTGAAAATCGAAAACATGCAGGAACAACACGAAAATATTATCATGAATGAATCTGTGAATAAGGAAGAACCACAGATTGCTAGTAAATATGCAATGATTGCAGTAGCTGCTGGGGATGGTTTAGCAGAAATGTTCAAAGAATTGCGTGTTGATCATATCATCAGTGGTGGACAAACGATGAATCCATCAACGGAAGATTTTGTCGAAGCGATTAAGAAAATAAATGCAGAACATATTTTTATCATGCCAAACAATTCTAATATTGTATTAGCTGCACAGCAAGCAGCACAAGTTATGGAGGATCGTGATATTCATGT